>CAZJSX010000166.1:0-4532 GCA_964548845.1 uncultured bacterium
GTTTTTTCAGGCCCTTCTGGTGTTGGTAAATCTTCATTGATTAATGTGATTGAAGATTGCAGCCTAAAAGTTTCTGAAGTTAGCTTTAAAAACTCTAAAGGAACTCATACCACAACCTCTTCACAATTACTTCAATTAAGCTTTGGTGGCTGGTGTGTCGACACCCCTGGAGTACAAAGTATTGGCTTTCAAAAAATGACCATTCAAGATGTCAGACAATTTTTTCCTGAGTTTGACCATTGCAGTTGTAAATTCACCGATTGTCTTCATCAAGACGAACTCGGCTGCTCTGTTAAAGAGTTAGTGGAGAAAAATCTAATCTCTGAGTTAAGATTGAAAAATTATTATCGATTGCTTAACGAAGTCAAAGAATCTTAAAATGAAACGCATTTTAGTCACAGGCGCTGCCGGCTTTATCGGCTATCACACCATTAAAGCTCTTCACTCCTCTCAAAATAGCATCTTAGGCGTAGATAATTTTAATGATTACTACACCCCAGAATTAAAAAAAAGACGTGCTGAGAAATTAAAAGAGCTAGGCTGCCCCATCTTCACTTTAGATCTTTGCGATGCTAAAAGGCTCAAAGAAATTTTTAATGAATTTAGACCCACTCATGTCGTTCATCTAGCTGCACAAGCAGGAGTGCGCTATTCTCTAAAAAATCCTCACGCTTATTTAGACAGTAACATTACAGGTTTCGTAAACCTTTTGGAGATATTGAAAGATCACCCAGAAGTGAGAACGGTTTACGCCTCTTCATCATCTGTCTATGGTAAAAATGCGAAAGTCCCTTTTAGTGAATCCGACACTACAGATCATCCCACAAACTTATATGGCGCAAAAAAAGCAAATGAAGTGATGGCTTATGCTTATCATTGCCTCTATAAACTCCCATTGATTGGACTGCGCTTTTTTACAGTTTATGGTCCATGGGGAAGACCAGACATGGCCTACTATCTGTTTACACAAAAAATCTTAAATCATGAACCGATTGAGGTTTTTCAAGGCAAAAGCATTCAACGCGATTTCACCTACATTGATGATATTGTTGAAGGGATTATTTTAGCGCTCAACAGCACTCATACCTATGAAGTTTTTAACCTAGGTAATCATCAGCCCGTCAAACTCAATGACTTTATTGCCATTATCGAAAATCTTCTCAACAAAAAAGCTCAGAAAATCTTTTTACCACAAGCACTCGGCGATATGGAAATTACTTATGCTGACATTTCTAAAAGCCACAAAATGCTCGGCTATAAGCCCAAAACAGATCTAGAAAAAGGGCTCGCTGAATTTGTACATTGGTATAAGCAGTACCATAAGTTGCAGTGACTATTCTAATCTTTAAAAAAGGATCTCATTAGGTTAGACAAATAACAAGTAAAGCATTTATAATCTATGCTTTAATTCTTTTCTTTATCCCTATTTGAGGTTATTTTATGACAGCTTCTACTACTCGTTTTGGTTTGGCATTGGCACTTGCAAGTATTCCCTTTTTAGGAGCAGCATCTTTGAGCATTTTGACTCAAGCACATGAGCTCCCCAATCTTTTTCGCAACACTTCTAAAACAATACCCTCTGACAATGAAAATGTATTTTTAAAAATTTGCAGAACTAAAAATCCAACAGTTACTCTTGGTTCTAATAATCAACTAATTTTACCGACAAATCACCAACAACAATCGTTCCAAACAGAAGTTAAATGCCCGCATATTTTTAGTATTAGTGGAATGAATAAAGATCTTCGTGTTCTAACAAGTCGACATGAATCAACCACTTCTCTTTGCAACCAAGCTAGTCAAGCGCTTTTTAGTGGCTTTATGACTGCTTGTTTATATAATCAAGATGTTCCGCAAACAACCTCTTTTCGTTATGCTAGAGTAACAGAGCCATCTAACCCACTTATTGCTTTTGATGAAGAAGCTCACGAGCTTTCGACATCATTTTTTATCGGTACGAAGAAGGAAATTGAGCACCTTCCACCAAACGTTCGAGAGAGTCTTAAAAAAGGATTTACAGTTCGATCTTATGCTGACAAGAAAGGGCAAAGACACTACGAAGTGCGTTCGAATCTTTCTTTCATACTTTAAGATGGATTAGTCACTGCTGTAACAATAATTACAATAATTGCAATACAAACAGCTAGAATCAAAAGTGAAAGTATATAGTTGATCAATGCTCTGAAAAATGAAAATTTTTGAGCTTCTGCTAAACAACAGATACCAATGATCATCGACCAAATCGATAAAAGTAAGATAAATGTAGCAAACACATAGCTGCTGTTATTACCATTAAAACCAACGATCAAAATCTCTTCAATAATAAAAAAGCCGATCACTGGAATTTGAGCCCAGGCAATAGCTGCTCTGATATCAGCAAAACTCCCTTTCCCAGAAAGCCAACCCCCTGTCCATTTAAGAAGGCCTCCAAAGACATACAAGACAAACAAGGCTAAAAAGATAGCAGCGACAACCCATGTCAAGATATTGGCCCACCAAACAGGACCAACAATTGTAATAGAGATCACCTGAGCGAGCATCCCAAAGAACATAAGCAAGTGCACATAGCGGCTTTGCATACGCTCTAATACATAGTTCATGGCTTTTCTAGGATGAAACCAAATACGTACAAAGGGAGAATCTGAAAGAGGACCTGCCATAAAAAAAGCTCTATATTATTTATTTTGATATATAAAGACTTACGTAGGATCTGTCAAGCTTTCACTTATTTTTAGGCAGTTCCACCGAGTAAAGGTAGTCTGAGAAGACTTTTAGTGAGTGAAAGGCTTTGTGGAGGGCTTTAAGTATGTCGGTTGCCGTCATACCCCAAGAGGTTTTCTTATCAGCAGCTTTTTCTCCTGCAAGACCATGAAGAAAAACACCCAATACTGCAGCGCTCTCAACAGTTGTATGACTTTGAGATAAAAGCCCCGCAATAATTCCTGCTAAGACATCCCCAGAGCCAGCAGTGGCCATTCCAGGATCTCCAGTCACATTCACTAAAGGTACTTTTTTAGGTCTAAAAATGAACGTAGGGGGCCCCTTTTAAAACAATAACGACTTGATGCTTGTCGACATATTGCTGACAAGCTTGATGCATTTCAAAAGTTTCTGTGGGGTGAATACCTAATAATCTAGCAGCTTCTTGTCTATGAGGAGTTAAAACGCTGTGCGTGGGAGGGGCTATTTTTGTAATTGCCATAATGTTGATGGCATCGGCATCGATCACGATTCTTTTATGAACATTTTTATAAAACCCTGCTAAAAACTTTTGTTTTTTTACATCTGTTCCAAAACCTGGGCCAATTAAAAGAGCTGATGCTTTTTGACAATATTCGACAACAGAGTCCATGTCACTGATTTTAAATGAAGTGTGTATCAATTCTGGATAATGAGACCCTTCAATGATCAGATCGTCAAAATGAACCATTTTGACAATCCCAGCTCCCGCTTTTAAAGCTCCCATCCCCGACAAAATACTAGAGCCCATCATCCCTTTTGACCCGCAAAAACCTGCAACATATCCTGCTTGATATTTATGCCTTGTGCGAACAATTGCCGGCAATAAATGGGCCGCCATGACTTTTGTAATCATCTCACAAGGGGCATCCACATTTTTAATCCATTTTGGATCTAAGCCTAAATGGATACAAATGAGCTCTCCGACATAATTCCAACCTTCATTAATAAAAAAGCCAAGTTTGGGATAGCCTAAAAATAAAGTGTAAGTGGCCATGACTGCTGTAGTGTCGATATTTCCGCTATCGCCGTCTAAACCCGATGGGATGTCTATTGAAAAAATAGGCAATTTGATCTGGTTGATTTTTTCAATCACCTGGATCAAAAATTCAGTTAATGCCCCTTTAAACCCGATGCCAAAAATGGCATCTAAAACAATCCCCTCTCTAGGCAAATGAATTTGTTCTACTTGATGGATATGATGAATAGTTCCACCTGCATGTTCAAAAGCTTTAGCGTGCTTTTGACATAACGGATTTTTTTCTTGCATGGATGCTGTAGAATAAACTGTGAGTTGAAAACCCATTTTCAAAAGCCTAAGTGCTGTGCAATAACCATCGCCGCCATTATTGCCTTTACCTGTAAACAAAGTGACTTTTTTGATGATATGTTTTGCTGTGCAATAATCTAAGAGGACAAGAGCTATTTTTTCAGCAGCAGTGTTCATAAGCTCGTCAGCTGTGCATTCGTTTTGTTCAATAGCTTCTTTTTCTAAAAGGGCCATTTGAGTGGCGCTTACAATCTTCATAGATGTTCTTCTTTAACCTCGCGGATAAGTAAAGATTTTACGGCATCCATCGGCTTGACCCCTTCATATAAAACACTGTAAACAGCTTCTGTTATCGGCAATGGAATATGCACTTCTTTGCTAATTTGCAAAGCAGAAACACATGTGTATGCCCCTTCAACCACCATACCAATTTCAGCTTTAGCTTGCTCAGGTGTTCTCCCTTGAGCAACCAAATAACCAAAGCGGTAGTTGCGGCTAAAATTAGAAAAACAGGTCACACAAA
>CAZJSX010000167.1:0-4523 GCA_964548845.1 uncultured bacterium
TGGTCTTTTTGTAGTTGGAAGAACAATTGGCTTTATTGGTCACTATTTAGATGAAAAACGGCTCAATATGCCACTTTATCGCCATCAGCTCGATGACATTTTATATGACGTGCCACATGCTGATACCTTAAAATAGTTTTGAAAATTCTAATCTTTGGTTTGCCTTTAATCTAAATTAAAACAGGGATAAGCTATAATTTAATTATGGCTTATCCCGATTCAATAAGTTATAGCTCTTTGTGTATATTTTCTGCTTGAGCCTTAATGCGTGCTGCCTGCACTCTGGCATGAATAATTGACTGCTCTGTTTCCTTCAAATACTGAGTCAATCTTACAAGAGACTCTCTAACAGTTTCACATTCTTTAACTTTATCATTCATCTCGGTTGTAAATTTTACCACTCTAGGCTGAAGATTTGACATCTCTTGTTGAAATTCAGTATTTTTTCTACTTGCTTCCTCAAGTTGAGAAGTTGACATTTGGTGTTTATATTTTTGAACCTCTTCATTATAGGCTTTCATATCTCCTACTCGTTTTGGTAGATATGCTGTTACTTTGGCCATCCAGATGTATAGCTGAGCAATACGAGCATCCAGTTGATCATACTGAGTCATTTTTTGTTGCAACTCTTTTTGAACTCCATTGTAGGTGTTTACTTTGTTTGTCTCTTCTTGATCATAAGCATCATACTGCACTGCAAGCTGCTGTAGTTGGTTTCTCAAAGATTGTATTTCGGCGTTTCTTTTTTTTCGAGCGTGCATTATGTTTAACTGATTCTCATTTTGAACTTTCAAATTTTTTATTTTTTCAATCCCTTCTATAGCAATATCAAGTTGAAGCTCTCTTGCCTTAGATAGAGCAGTTTCAAAAATATAAGCAACCGGCCCTGATTCTATTAAATCCACTATATCAATTAGTGTAGAAGCAAATTGATCTGAAAAATCCATAATTGGAGAATTGGGCTGTTTTTTTATTTCATCCAATAAAATTCTCATTTTTGTGTTAGCATCTGCTAATTCACTACCATTTTCAGTTAGTTGAATCATCGTATTTAAAAATTTTATTTCATTTTCAATAATAGAACTTGTTTTTGCAGCATAGGCCACCGGAAATGAAAGGATGGAATCCATTCTTTGTAAAACTGAAAATACAGACGAAAAAAATAAAATAGTTATATTACCCAACTGACTGCACTGATCACCAATAACTGCGATACTATTTGAAAATAAGGATGTTTCTGCTGACTTTGCCAAAATCGCATTTTCTGGATTTACTAAGGAGTTGTTGTTAAAATATGAAACTGTAGAAATATTATTCATAGTTTTTCCTTTGTAAAAATTTTACAAAAAATTAAGGATCTGTTTTGAGATTTATAAATACATTCTATAAATCACCGGTAAAAGACTAAAATTAGAATAACTAATATGCAAGGGATATCTGCATGAGAATTTTGAGTGAAGCTTAATTAAATAACGCTTTCGTAATCTATGAACGAATAAGTTAACAAAGTATTCTTGGCCTCTTTTTGATTTGAAATCAATAAATTAGCAAATTGCTCAATTTTACTTTCTTGCCGTTGGTATAGTGGAAAATAAAAACCTGAATATTTAGATTTTTTAAAAAAATCATATCTATCAAGTAAACTAGCGGTTTCTTTTTCTTTTCTATTTCTCTCTTGCCATGGTATGGCAATCGTTTCACTAATTGTATACATAATTATAAAAGGCAATATATATGATAAGATAGTTGTAGTAATAGAATTAGTGGGGGTTGCTAAAATTGTAAATATTAAAGTGACTTGAATAAATGCATAGACGCTACATGACATAAGCAATGTTTTATCGAGGGGCGTCATACCAAGTTTGGCCTTAGAAATATCTAAAAGAGTATTCAAAATAACAATATGTTTGCTACATAGAGATCCAATTAATGGATCAGTGGCATAAGGTTTAAACTTTAAAAGTTCTTGAGAAACATGAGCATAAACCCTTTCATCTAAACACAGAAAATCAAATTGGCATTCTGGTGTAAATGATCGATATATCGTTTTTGCATCTTTTTGTATTGCATTAGAAGAAAACGAAAGAATTTCTGAAACTAAGGACAATTTATTTTCTAATGCATTAAGTGACATACGAAACTCTGTTAATTTTATATTGTTGAATATGAACAATAAAATATTAACGGATTATAAAGATTTACAGAAAATTACACTAGCTTTTCTATTATAACAAAATTAAATTTTGAATTATCTATGGAGCCGTTGGCTCAGATGCAGCCTCTTTTTCAATAGAGACGGTCTCTTTGTATATTTCAGAAGGCTCTCCTCTTCGCTCTACCGTTTCAACGCGTACTGTCATCACAGATTTAGAGGTATCATCGGCTCTTGGATCAAGCTCTGCTCCAATTGGAGTCATACGAGAAACAGCTCTAAAATGAACTTGATCTTGCAAAGGGACAGCTGCTTTTCGGTGTCTTCGAACAAAACCAAATATACCGATGACTGTAGCTACAAGTGCAAAGAAAATAAATAACCCTGATGGTCCGATAATCTTCATCGGGATTGGCGCTAAAAGAGGTCCTGTGACGCAACCAGCCCCGTAAGCTAGTAATAATCCACCAGTTGCAGCAACCAAATCTTTAGGGTCTAAGTGATCATTGGTGTAAGAAATACTCATGGGGTACATTGTAAAAGCAAAGCCACCAAAGAGAATGGTCAAAAGAGTAAGAGAGTGAGGAGCAAAGAGGGCTGCTATAGCCATTGCAAGCGATAACAGTCCTGTAATAAAGCTCACCCCTATTAATACAGTTCTGCGGTTCATTTTATCTGATAACCGTCCTAGCGGCCACTGTAGGAGAAATCCCCCGATTACAGTGTATCCCATAAATCTAGCAACTTCAGCACTATTCATGCCTATAGAGTAAGCAAAAAATGGAGCAAGGCCAAAAACGCAACCCATAATTAAGCCTGAACCATAAGAAGATAAAATTCCAAAAGCAGTGATGCGGAAGAGTTTGAGTGGGCTAAGTAAAGAGCGCCCCTCGACTGTTGGTGTTTTTTGTTTGGTTAAAGCCACTGGAAGCACTGAAAGAGAAATAAATAATGTTCCAATACAAAATGGAATTAGGGAATCAGCTTGCAGCATTCCTAGTAAAAACTGTCCACCTGCTTGTGCTGCATAGAATGCAATCATATAAAATGAAAGGATAGTTCCTTTATTCTCTCGTCCGCCAATCATTAACAACCAGCTTTCTATCACAATAAAAAGACCAGCAGTGAAAAATCCCATTACAAATCGAGACATTGCCCAAATTACAGGATGAACAATCAAGCTCATAATTATAAAAAGGGCACCTGTTGAAGAAGCAAAGGCAGAGAAGGTTCTAATATGACCCACTCTTGCAATAAAGCGCTCTACTTTTACTGATCCAATCACAAGACCCGCAAAATAAGCGGCTGTTACAGCACCGATAATAAAAGGGCTGTAACCAGTAATTGTTAAACGCATAGGGACAAATGTCGAAAATAAACCAACAGCAAACATTAAAATTGATAAGCTTGCAAGTGGAGAAGAGATGCTTTTTAATAATTTAAACATAATAGTTTGGTTTATTTTACAGATTTTGAAAGCTATTTATTTCTAATATCTGCTCTTTATTTCACTCTTTAAAACATTTCTAATTTTTAAAAAATATACTAATTTAATTAGTGCACAAAGTCCATAAGAATGAGCATGATAATTCAGAATATTCTCTATTAATTTTCTCGAAAAATAATCTAATTAGCAAACTAGTCGTTAAAAAATTAGCAGCAAAAGCGTAAAAAATGGATTTAATTTTCAAATTTAACAAAGATTATAGCAAAGGCAAATTTTAACTTCTAAGAATAAATAGAAATTTGAAATTGATTGCATCTTTTTCCCAATCAGCCTAAAAAACTAATTAATAATTAAAAGTTTTATTTGTAGCGATATGTCTATTGAAAGAATCTTTTTAGAAGTATCTATCTTATTAGTTTTGAGTATCTTTAGTAGTAAAGCTTCTTTAAAACTAGGAATCCCCTCATTAATTTTATTTTTAATAGTTGGAATGCTTGCTGGCGAAGAAGGATTTGGCCGAATCACGTTCAATGACACATGGGGAGCTCAACTTTTAGGGATACTAGCACTTGTTTATATTCTTTTTTCAGGTGGATATAACACCATTTGGGAAAACGTGAGGCCTATTTTTGGCAGAGGCCTAATCTTGTCTACTGTAGGCGTATTGATCACAGCAGTTACAACAGGGGTATTTGCCTATTATGTATTAAAACTTCCTTTTTTAGTTTGTCTGCTTTTTGGTTCTGTGGTCTCTTCAACAGATGCTGCTGCTGTATTTAGCGTTTTAAGATCGCGCAAGGTTGGTTTGAAAGAGCCCTTAAATTCACTTTTAGAAATGGAATCGGCAAGTAATGACCCGATGGCTGTTTTTTTAACAATTGGTATCATTCAACTTTTACAAAATCCTCAGATCGCAGCTCTACC
>CAZJSX010000168.1:0-4351 GCA_964548845.1 uncultured bacterium
TGCGCCCTTTTTTTACATTGAGCTCAAGCATCACTGAAGAAAATGTACTCTCTTTTTTTTGCTCCACTCGAAGAGCGTCTAATCTGGCATGCTCTTTATCTTCGATTTGTTTAATGTATTGAACTCTAGCTTGAGATTCCATGACAAAAAAACAAGTAGAAGAGGCTAAACAAGACGGTGAAGCATTTCCCTTAACGAGATGAAGAACTTTTAAGGCACTATTTTTACCACAAGAGGCAATTAAAAATGGAAAAGTCAAAGCGCTTGCCTGATCATTAATTTCTAAAATGGCAATCAGCTCTTTGCACTGATGTTGATTAGGAATATAGAGAAAAGCTCCACTTGTATGCAGCGCCATCGACATTAAAGCAAATGGATCTTTCTCTTCTTTGATCCATTTTTGAAATTGATTTTTGAAAAAGATCCCATAAGCTTGAGATGCTTGGTTCAAAGGCTTTAAAACAACCCTTTCATCTTTAACAAAAGAATGCTCTGGTAAAAAATGACCATTATAAAAAACAAGATAAGAGCTTGTTGCAACTTGTGACTTGGCTTTTTCAATCAGCTCCGGATCTATTTTGGATAAAGAGGGGCGAGTATAAGTTAAACCTAAAATAGCTTTAAGCTTCATGTATTGAAAAGCTTCATGCTTAGCAGTGGGAAGCCCCACTTCCAATAGTTTTTCCCAAGCTGAGGATCTAAAAGATTTAAGTTCATCCCCAAGATCTAAAAGAGAAGTCAATTGAGTTAAAAAAGAGCTTTGCATGGTCATACAGCAGTTTTCCCAATTAACCAATCATAACCTTGCGCTTCTAATTTTAGAGCAAGTTCAGCCCCCCCTGAGTGGGTGATTTTACCGTCAATTAACACGTGAATATGATCGGGTTTGACATAGTCTAGTAGGCGTTGATAGTGAGTGATGAGTAAAAAAGCTCTTTTGGAATCCATTTGAGAATTAATCCCTTTAGCCACAATTTTCATTGAGTCAATATCAAGCCCTGAATCTGTCTCATCTAAAATGCAAAGTTTTGGCTCAAAAAGATTCATCTGTAAAATCTCATTGCGTTTTTTCTCTCCGCCTGAAAACCCCTCATTAACACTTCTTTTCAAAAACTCAACGCTCATTTGTAAATTAGCAAGCTTACTTGAAAGTGTTTGCTCAAACTCTTCTAATGTGGGAGCTGTTTCATTTCTCGCTTTTTTTTGCGCTAAATAGCTTTGGTATAAAAATTCTTTATTCGTGACACCTGGAACTTCAACAGGATATTGAAAAGTTAAAAATAATCCTAAGTGAACTCTCTCTTCAGGCTCTAACTCTAAAATATCTTGCCCTTCAAATAAAATTGTCCCTTCAGTGATTATGTAATCGGGATGCCCTGCTAATACTTTAGCAAGAGTAGACTTTCCTGCACCATTTGGTCCCATTAGAACATGAATTTCTCCAGGACTGATCTTTAAAGTGAGCCCTTTTAAAATGGGCTTATCTTCAATTTGAACGTGTAAATTCTCTATTTCTAACATGGGTTTAACCTACCGAATTTTCTAACTTTAAAGTTAATAATTTTTGAGCTTCTCTAGCAAATTCTAAAGGAAGCTCTTCTATCACCTCTTTACAAAAACCACTCACAACCATTTGAATCGCTGCCTCTTTAGACAATCCTCTGGATTGGAGATAAAAAAGCTGCTCTTCATTCATTTTAGAAGTGGACGCTTCATGTTCAAGGGTCGATGTTTTATTCTTCACTTGAATATATGGAAATGTATTGGCAGAGCATTTATTACCCACAAGCATCGAGTCGCATTGCGTGTAATTTCTGGCATTTGTAGCCCCAGGTAAAATCTGCACTAAACCGCGATAACTATTGTGAGAAAAATCGGCTGAGATCCCTTTGGAGATAATCGTTGATGAGGTGTTTTTACCCACATGGATCATCTTAGTACCAGTGTCTGCTTGCATGTGACCATTCGTTAAGGCTACAGAATAAAACTCCCCTTGAGAGTAATCTCCCTTCAAAATACAGCTCGGGTATTTCCAAGTAATGGCAGCTCCCACTTCGACTTGGGTCCAAGATATTTTAGAGTGATCTCCCTTGCACAAGCCCCTTTTAGTCACAAAATTATAAATGCCACCTTTGCCCGTTTTAGGATCCCCTGCATACCAATTTTGAACTGTGGAATACTTAATCTCTGCCCCTTTATAAGCAATAAGCTCAACCACTGCTGCATGAAGTTGGTTTGTATCAAAAGCAGGTGCCGTACACCCTTCTAAATAGCTCACATACGAATCTTCTTCTGCAATGATCAAAGTTCTTTCAAACTGCCCTGACTCTTTATCGTTAATACGAAAATAAGTAGATAGCTCAATAGGACATCTCACCCCTTTTGGGACATAAACAAAAGAGCCATCGGTAAAGACAGCTGAATTTAAAGTAGCAAAGTAGTTATCTTCAATGGGAACCACACTACCTAAATGCTTTTTAACTAAGTCTGGATACTTTTGTATTGCCTCTGAAATCGAGCAAAGAATCACCCCTGCATCTTGCAATTTCTGATGAAAAGTAGTTCCTAAAGACACCGAGTCGAAAACAATATCGACAGCTACATTCGTTAAACGCTTTTGTTCATCAAGTGGAATCCCAAGCTTTTCAAAAGTCTTTAAAATTTCAGGGTCAACCTCATCTAAACTATTGAGTTTAGCTTTATTTTTAGGTGCTGAGTAGTAAGTTACTGCTTGATAATCAATCGGGGGATATTTGACATTGGGCCATTTAGGTTCAGTGCTCTCTAACCACTTTTGATAAGCTTTAAGCCTAAAGTTAAGCATGAACTCTGGCTCTTCTTTTTTCTGCGACAAAGCGTGGATGGTTTCAAGAGTTAATCCTTTGGGCAAACGCTCTTTTTCAATAGGCGTGACAAATCCATATTTGTACTCCCCGTCATTTGGCATAAGGGTTGCTAAGTCTTCCATGAAGTCCCTAAGAAAATAGATTAATTGTAATTATTATAATCAAAAAAATGATTAAATCCTATTTATTTAGGACCACTTTTTTGTAAATTTTTTCTTAGAATAAGGGCTCGTTTATAAAAAAATCTTTTTAAATTCGTCGATCAAAAAAAGATTTGATAAAAGATGGCTAAAATTTTAGCTCTCAGTGCTGAAAATATCTTTCTAATAACTCTCAATTTCTGATAGGATTTTTCCTTATTTTTTTATTGGATCGCCCAAATGACATTTTTATATAGCACACGAAGCCTTAATTTTGGTCGCATAGAGCTCTATAGCATAAACACTATTGGGAAAGAAATTGGAATGGAATTTCCTTTCTACACCTTACTAGAGATTATAGAAGCTCCTTCTAGAAATAATTTAGCATCCTCAAACACCCCTGTTCATAGACAAATAACAGTAGGACTTCAATCTCAATGTGACCATGTCATAAAATTTATGTCACGTCAACACCCCGGGGAAATTATTTATGAATCACCATTCAAAACTCTATCGCCAAGTCGATCCTGGTATTTAAGATTTAGCTATGACAATAACACCCAATTTTCTGTAGCACTTGAATCAGATATTTTGGGTAGATGAGACTTAGATATTTTTATTCAAAAAAATTAAAAATCTAAACTAAATCTCAAGTTCACCCCTTGTGTGAATATATGACTAAACATAGTGGCGTTATAGCCCGCTGTTAATAAAAAGCTATCGCATTTTTTGATCACAAACTCAGCACTTAATGAAAGTTGATTAGTCACCCGATCATAGCCATGAACTGTAAAGTTGTTGGCACATGGGATATTAAAACCTGGCATATTCGATGTATAATTTGAGTTACTAAGTGGAATATTCGCTAAATAACCCAGGTATAAATTAGGTGCAAAACACAATTTTTTTGTTCTAAATTCTTGAGTGATTTTTAATCCTAGATTGGGCTGCAAAAAAACAGTATGTTTATGCCCTACCGATAAGTTTAAACCATCAGCATCTTCTTCTACAAATCTTTGTTGAAAAAAGTTCATACAATAAAATTGCATTTGTGGCTCTGCATAAAAAGGAGAATTTGATTTTTTTTCATAAGAATGAGTCAGCTCTAATTTTGCAGAAAAATCGACACCACACAAAATGTCATAACTTTGGAAATTCCCTCGTGCGACTTCATTAACCCCGGTAAATTCAATGTTGCGTTTGACGTTATAAAAGTTAACATCCCCTTGAACAATCAAACTCAAACAAAAAGGATCAAACCATAAGCTCAACCCTGGAGAAAAATAAACAGTATTAGCATTAGCTCTGCCACGATTATTATTCCACTTCAGTGCCGAATGGGTATAACCAAGTCCCAAATCAAGC
>CAZJSX010000169.1:0-4326 GCA_964548845.1 uncultured bacterium
GTGCTTGCTTGCAAGCTGCGGCAGTCCTAAGAATAATGCAGTGAGCACTATTTTTATTCATAAATATGGCGCAGCACTTTCTGAAAATGATTGGGTACAGCGCGGCGGACATGGCAAAATTATCACAACTCAAAAAGATGGTGTCACTATTTGCCAAAACTACGTCGAACACCAACTAGATGGTAAAACGACTTACACGTTTCCTTATAGCAATGTCGTCGAAAAGGAAGAGTCTTATCGCCATGGACACTTAATTGCAGAAACTTTGTGTTATAGTTCTGGTACACCTAAAGAGAAAAGAGAATTTATTTCTCACAATGAGCTTCATTTGACTAAGTGGTATGAAAACGGAACTCCAATGTGCATTGAAAAATTTTACAATGCAAAACTGCAAGATGGCGAATATTATAACAGCAACAACGAAATTGAATCTCGTGTTCAGTTAGGAAATGGAGTCAAAACTGAGCGCAATTCCTTTGGTGAATTCATTTCTAAAATTGACTACAACAATGGCAGTCAAGCCCTTGTCACGACTTTTTATAGCAACGGTGATCCACAAAGTATCACACCGTACCAAAATAACAAAGTTCATGGCACGGTCAAGTACTATCTAGTTAACGGAATTCCAGATCGCACTGAAAACTGGCAAAATGGGGTTCAACAAGGGCTAACATCTATTTATAGAGATGGAGAGCTTTATTCTGAACGTCCTTATGTCGCCGGCAAAAAGAATGGCGTTGAGCAGATTTATGATGACCAAGGACAAGTCGCTTGCGAAATTTCTTGGAAAAACGACTTAAAACATGGATTTTTAAAAAGCTACATTGCAGATACTGTTCAAATTGAATGGTATTATCGCGGCAGCAAAGTCTCTCATTCAGACTTTGAAAAATTCATAGTTCAACAATAATTTTCCCCTATGAAACGGGCCCTAATTAAAAGTCTTTCTTTTGACAAGGGCCCACATTTTCTAGTTCTATTTCTTCTCACTGAAAATCAAATTCAAAAATAACTCTCAAGCCTACTCTCATTTTGAAGCTCCATTTATGGACATAGATTACTCTCAATTAATCTATGAACTCATCGATTGATTTGGAGACTGCGAGCTCTACTGTTTTAACTTGTAGAAAAGATAAACTCTAAGAGAGGCTCTTAAGCTTTTGGAAGAACTGCCGGTATAAACAATCCACCCTATTGATGATCTCACGCCATAGGGTCATCTTGAGCAAGAAAAAATTAGGGAGATTTAATGGAGGAGTCAAAATAAAAAAGCGACTTCTTGAATTTGAAGAAGCCGCTTTGATTTAAGAGATTATTCTACAACAAGTGTAAACGTATCATTAAGTTGATTATTCAACTCTCTTTCATAATCAATCATCGAATTAGTCGATGAATAAGAATATCTTTCAGGCTTGACGTAGCTTGTTGAGCAGCACGAGCAGCTATTACAATAGTTTTGTCTATTAGCCTTACCCTTTTTTGATTTAGCAGGTGTACAGCAGCAGCAACAACTTGGCTCACTACACTTACAATAGACGCAGCAACAACTGCAGCAACCAGAGCTATATCCACAGTTGCAAGATCCATTCCAACAACAGCTGTTACAGCAACACGCTGGAACTGATTTGTTTTTATTGGATTTTGCAGGTGCAGAGCATGGCGTGCAACATGAACCGCAAGAGCAGTTTACATTTTGACATGGCACAGTACAGCTACAGCATGAAGCTTTTGATGGACTTTTTTGCTTAGATCTTAAATTTTGTAGAGACTGGCAACCATTGGCCAAACATAGCACAAAAGCTAGTAATAAAATCCCTCTAAATTGCGATTTTGCCTTTTTCAACATATACCCCCCAAGAAGGCCGAATTAATAAAAAGTAATAAAACGCAAAGTAGTGTAAAGAAATTTTTTAGTCAATTTTTAATAAATAAAAAATAATAGATTTTTAACTGGCTTGCTTATCGTTTGAATAATAGAACCATTTTCTAAATGGCTTGTTAGAAACATGGTTGTAAGGTCTTACCCGTTCTGCACTTTTACAGCTCTCTTGGCAACAGCCCATATGCTTTTCTAGGCAACCTTGGCAGCAAATAAAGAGATAATTACAATCCATATTAGCGCAGTTATAATAAGTATCTTCTTGATTAGTACAATGTTGGCATGTCGAAATGCAGTTAGGCTCTTCACCTAGCTTTGTGACAAGCCTATCATCAAAGACAAAAAGCTTACCTTTCCAATGCTCATCTTTATATTGATGGGCATAGTTAATCACTCCACCCTCTAGTTGGTAGACATTACTAAAGCCTTGCTCACGCATATAAGCTGAATAATACTCACAGCGAATGCCGCCCGTACAATACATCAGTATTTTTTTATCGAGAGAGATCCCTCTTTTTTCTAAAAGCTCTTGCTTAGTGTAGTCGGCAAATTCTCTAAAACTTTGGCAATTTGGAAGCTCGGCATCTTTAAAATGACCAATTTTGGTCTCATAATCGTTACGAGCATCAATTAAAATATAATCTTGACTATCACCCTCTAGATGAGCCTTCCACTCTTGTGGAGTTAAATGGGGACCCTTTTTAGTTAAATCTACCTGACGATCAAAAGCCACAAGCTGCTTTCTCTCTTTAACGGTTAATTTAAAAAAAATGTTTTCATAGTGAGTGTCTATCTTAAATTCAACGTTATCAAAGCCAGGCTGTAGCTTAAGCCAGCTCATATAGCTTAGGCAGTCCTCTTTTTGACCGCTCATTTGACCGTTGATCCCTTCACAAGAGATATAGATACGCCCTTTGACGTCTCGATTTTTAAAAAATTGTTTATGTGACTTTACCCATTCTTGTGGATTTAGGATCTTACTAAAATGGTAATAAGCTAGTATTAAATATTCTTTTTGCATCTTC
Source organism: uncultured bacterium (assembly GCA_964548845.1). GTDB lineage: Bacteria > Chlamydiota > Chlamydiia > Chlamydiales > JAAZZY01 > CAZJSX01. The sequence goes on from CAZJSX010000169.1 coordinate 2,905, forward strand.
AAAACGGGCTATTTTTAAGGTAATCTTGCGAAATATCTAACCTTATTCACCTTTAAAAATAAAGATAAAAAAATATGCTTGTTTAAAACAAGGTTTCTTAATATCATTTTTGTTTAAAAAATATCAAATAGGTAAATCTGGAGTAACCAAATGTCACGTTATAGGGGACCTAAAAATCGTATAGCCCGCCGCCTAGGGGCCAATGTTTTTGGACGACTACGCAATCCGCTTATTCACAAGCCAAACCCACCTGGAGTTCACGGGGCGCGCCGCCGTAAGAAATCAGATTATGGTGTTCAATTAGAAGAAAAGCAAAAGCTTAAAGCTGTCTATGGAATGCTATCTGAAAAACAACTCGTCGGTTATTTTAAGAAAGCGACTAGAAAAGGGCATACAGCCAGTAATCTAATCATGTTCTTAGAGTGCAGACTAGATACAGTTATCTATAGACTCAAGCTTGCTCCTACTATCTTTGCTGCTCAGCAGTTAGTTTCGCATGGACATATCTTAGTTGATGGTAAAAAAGTCGACCGTAGATCATTCCACGTTGAGCCAGGCATGGTCATCTCTATTAAGGAAAAAGCTTCTCGTATTCCAATTGTTCAGCAATCTCTTGCAGATTCTAGTAGAACAATGCCAGAATACGTCAATTTTGATCCTAAAAAGCTTGAAGGCGGAATTTTAAGTTATCCTGGATTAGATCAAGTTAGTCATCCTCTAATTATTGATATCCCAGTGATTTGTGACTTTTTAGCTCACACTACTTAAAAAAAACTTTACGTAGCTCTTTTAGTTTTAAAAATTTGATTGGGTTTAAATAGTTTTAAATGCTAGAATAAAATCGATGATTGCGATTATTTTCTTTCATTTTTAACTATTTAACAAAAGGCAGGCGTTATGACTACAATTGGTTTATTCCAACCTATTATCCCTACTCTAACTCCAAAATCTGTGGTTACTTCTTCTAAAAAGATGACTACATTGGACAAAGCAGTTGCATGGTTCAACTCCCCTGCAGGATTTGAAAAAGCTACTAAAACTTTTGCTGCTGCGGCTACGCTTGCTGTTGTTGCTGGAATTGTCTATTATTTGAACCAAAATAACTTTTTTGGATCCTCTGGACAACCTAATCCAGCTCCTCAAAATGGGGGCACCGATACTTCTTACAACGAAAATTGTGATATATTTGGGATGTGTGTAACAGATCAAACTTGCCAACCTAATCCACCAGGATATGGAGATACGCAAAATTGGGAGACATGCAGCAAGTTCGCTTCAGAATCTAAATCTGAGCCTAGCAGCGAAAAGACAACTACAACCAATAAACCTCAATCTAACACTAAAGAAACTGACTCTAGTGATTCAACAAATACTAACTACCCTTTTATTCAACCTACTTGTCCAGTTGAAAGTGTGGGAAAA
>CAZJSX010000170.1:0-4319 GCA_964548845.1 uncultured bacterium
AATATTAAGAACATTGCCCACCATCTTCCATCAATGATGGCATCCGGAGCTATGAAAATAATTTTCAATAAAAAAACTAAAGGGACAACAACATAGACTAACCCTAAATAATGAAGGGCAATATTGATAAACGGGTTGTCATTTTTAATGAGTTGCTCGATAAAAAGGGCAAAAAGGGCTGCTCCTAAAATAATCAATGGAACGTTAGACCATTGAGCATCTTTTGTAGCCAGATAGCTCGTTATAATGTATGCAGCAGTTGTTACAAAACCAATTGTAGGATTAAATTTAAAGCCTTTTAGATGAGCCATATGATATAGCTCCCACAAGGCTAAAGAGATCCCTGCAACAAAAACGCCAACTAAAACCAAAGCAAAAGAGCTTTGATTTGAAAAAGTTAATAATGCTCCCAAAACCACTATCATGATTAGAGAAATCAGAAATCGAATCTTCAAATCTTCCATTTTAAATGCCACGTCGCTTCTCTCTTTTTTGATAATTTTTTATAGCTGTTAACAAATCAGCTGGGCTGAAATCAGGCCACAATGTTTTTAAAATAAAGATTTCGGTGTAAGATAATTGCCATAACAAAAAATTACTCAGCCTAAATTCACCTGAAGTGCGAATTAAAAGCTCTGGATCTCCCCAGTCTGCAGTATCGAGATACTTTGCAATCGTATCTTCATTGATTTGAGCAATTTCTAATTTTTTAGCAGCGCAATCTATAGCAATTTTTTGCATCGCTCGTTTAAGTTCATCTCTAGCTCCATAATTAAGGGCCAAAACTAAAGTGAGCTCTCCCCCCTCTTCTGTTGCTTTTTGGGTCTCTTTGAGAACCGAAATGAGCTCTTTTGGAAAAAATTCTAGTGAACCAATTGTTCTTAAGCAAATGCCGCTCGCAATCATCTCATCTTTTTCAGTGATCAAGTACTCTTTAAAGAGGTGCAAAATTTGAGTGACCTCCTCTTTTGCCCTTCTCCAATTTTCAGTTGAAAAGGCGTAAACAGTGAGTGTTTTTATTCCTAGCTGACGCGCCGCTTGTACAATTTCTTTGAGCTTTTCAGCCCCTTTAGCATATCCGATTTGAACTGGAAGGTTGTGATTGAGCGCCCAACGTCTATTGCCATCCATTATAATGGCGAGGTGAGATGGAACTGAAGTAAGATTTAAATCTTGCAAATCCTCTGAACTGTAAATCATCTTTTGATTAGAATTTTGCAAAAGAGTACTAGGTGCCATTTAAAATCATTTAACCGCGTTTGCGTTCATAATAAGTCGCATTTGTCTTTTATTTTTTTCCAATATAGAAAAACTTGAGGGTACTATATACAAAAATCAATTGATTGAATAGTATTTTTTTTATTAAACATATTAAATCCTTTAAGAAATAATTAAAAAAGTTTTTATGAAATATCCGCCTCATTTAATTGCATTAATTGATTTTTTTAAAAAACTACCGGGAGTTGGACAAAGAAGTGCAGAGCGATTTGCATTTAATGTCCTCGATTGGCCTAAAGAACAATTGCTCGCTTTTGGAAAAACATTAGAAATCACACGCGATGCCATTACTTACTGCCCTATTTGCGCTGCCATGTCTTCAAAAAATAGCTGCTTATATTGTTCTGACTCCAAGCGCTCGAAAAATCAAATCTGTATTGTTGCTTACCCTAAAGATATTTTTGCAATTGAAGAAACTCACGCCTATAACGGACTGTACCACGTTCTAAAAGGGCTACTTTCTCCAATTACAGGAATGAACACTGAGCGTTTAAATTTGCTCTCGCTTAAAGAGCGGGTCAAAGCTTCTGAATTTACTGAAATGATCTTGGCTTTCGACTCAACAGTTGAGGGCGATGCAACAACATTATATCTAAAAAGAGAGTTTCTAAATCCTAAGATTAAGATCTCTAAACTTGCTTTTGGGATGCCAGTCGGCAGTTCACTAGAGTATGTGGACGGCAACACTTTAGGAAGAGCTTTTGCTGGCCGTCATGGCTTTTGACTTGTAAATATACAAAATATCTATTAGCATGCTCAGCTTTTGCATCTTAACCTATTTGCATGTCTATGAATAAAAAGCTTTTCGTTCTCCTCGTACTATTTTCACTTTTCACAAAACTCTATGCGGACGACAGTCAATTCGAAAATAAAAAGATTACCAGTATTGTAATCGAAATCGAAGACCTTCCAAAAGAAACTGATTTTAAAACAAAATCAGTTGAAAGCAAACTTAAGATCAAAGTTGGAGAGCCCTTTTCTCAATCTACCTTCGACCAAGACCTCAAAAACTTATCTAAAGATTATGATCGCATTGAACCGAAAATCAAAGTTGAAAATGACGATGTTTCCATCACTTTAAAAGTATGGATACGCCCGATGATCTCAGATATTACAATTACTGGGAATACTCACTATTCACAAAATAAACTTAAAAAAGAGCTCTCTATTGAGCCATTCACCCTTTTTAATCGCCAAACTTTCAACAAAAGCTTTCATAAGCTCAAAGAGTTTTACATTAAAAAAGGCTATTTTGAAACTCAACTCGATTACAAATTAGTTAAAAATCACGAGAAAAACGAAGTCTCTATAGTCATTGAAGTGAGCGAAGGAAGATCTGGAAGAATTAGCCAAGTTCACTACGAAGGATTTACTCCAAAAGAGATCGCTAAACTCAAAGAGCAAATTCACATTAAAAAATTTAACCCTCTAATTACATGGTTTACTCACCAAGGTATTTATCATGAAGAAATGATCGAATACGACAAAGTTAAGATTTTAGAGTTTTTAAGAGACCAGGGTTTTGCTAACGCTAAACTCGAAATTGATGTCACAGAGTCAGAAAAAAATAATCGAATTGGCATTGATATCAAAGCGGATAAGGGCGAATTTTTCACAATTGGCAGCGTTACTTTTTCTGGAAACCAAGATTTTGACAATGAAATGATTCAAAGTAAAATCTTAATCAAGGAAGGCGATCCTTACTCTCCTCAAAAAATTCAAGATACTGCAAACGCAATCAGTGAGTTTTACGGTAAGAAAGGATATATCGATGCCTCTATTACTTATGAACCACATCTCATTGAAGAGCAACGCGCTTATTCCCTAAACTTCATTATCGATGAAGGGGCCCCTTACAAAGTGGGTTTGATTAAAATCATGGGGAACAACCGAACTTTTTCAAAAGTTATTTTGAGAGAGACTCACCTAGAGCCAGGTAATGTTTTTGACACTAAAATGTTAGAAGCGACTCGCAAACGTTTAGAAAACGTCGGCTACTACAAACACGTCAACGTATATCCATCAACTTCCTCGATTGCAGAAAGCATTAAAACTCCTGTTCGCGATGTCAACGTTGAGGTTTTAGAAGGAAGTACTGGTAGCTTTGGATTAAACGTTGGATTCAGCACTGTTGACAGTGTCTACGGTGGTATTGAACTCTCTGAAAAAAACTTTAATATTGCAGGACTGACCCAGCTTCCACAAAAAGGAATCAGCGCTTTAAGAGGTGGTGGAGAATATTTAAGAATCCAATCGAGCATCGGTATTAAATTAACCGACTATAGCTTAAATTGGATGAAGCCTTACTTTTTTGATTCCCTTTGGTCTATTGGGGTCAACTTAGACAAGAATTTTAGCCGCATTCAATCAGAAAGTTATAATATCGAATCTTTCACATCAACTTTCAACGCTTTTTACCCTTTAAATGCGTTTGTCGATTTCCAAACCTATTACCGCGCTCGTAATATTAAATTACACGTGAGTGCCAATGCTCCAGAGTCACTGCAAAACCAAAGAAGTAATAATGGTATTGTCTCTGCTGTGGGAGTCGGATTGCAGTATGAAACGCGCAATAGCTCATTTAGACCAACAAAAGGACTTTCATCTAATTTACTCTGCGAATATGCAGGAGTTGGTGGAAATTTCACCTTCTTTAAATTTGCTTACAACAACGCCTTTTATCAACCTTTAGGACCTTTGGTCTTCAAGACAAAAGCTAACTTTAACTTCATCCAACCGATCTCTAAAACAAAAGCGGACAACATCCCTCTTGGAGAAAGATTTTTCTTAGCAACAGATATTTGCGAAGTTCGCGGATATAAACCCTTTGCCATTGGCCCACAATTTGGAAATGGCGATCCTTCAGGTGGCTTAACTTCTGTTGTTCTCTCTCAAGAAATCATGGTCCCTTTAATTCCAAAATTTATTGATCTCTTTGTATTTTTTGATGCCGGTGTTCTAACAGACCAGCGATCATTCTTCATTGATACTTTTAGAACTTCAACTGGAGCAGGAGCAAGACGATCGGAAGAGCACACGTC
>CAZJSX010000171.1:0-4256 GCA_964548845.1 uncultured bacterium
CAATTGGAAATTCATGTAAGTTATTTAACGATATTACTGGTTCTGGAGAAATGATTAAAATAGGGGGAGGAGATCTAATCTTTTCTCAGCCCACTAATTATACGGGACAGACAACTATTCATGAAGGAAGTTTGACGATTACAAATCGAGGAACGTTAGGCAGCGAGTCTTCAGTGGCAATCGATGGCGGGACACTGATCTTTGATTTCGGAATTTCAAGCCCATCTATTAAAAGTTTAAGTGGCAGCTGTGGTGAATTGAAATTAAACAACAAAACACTTCACATCACACAAGAAATAGTAGGAACTTTTAATGGAATTATCTCGGGTGAAAGAGGGGGGGTGTCTAAAGACGGGCAAGAGACATTAATACTAGGTGGTATTAACACTTATGGTGGCTTAACTTCAATAGTTTCAGGAATGTTAGTCTTTACTGCAGATACTTCCAAACTTTTAGGTCCTATTGCCAATCATAGCACTTTAAAATTTAACCAAAAAATAGACAGCTCTTTTAATCAAGCCATTAGTGGCAGTGGCACAATCATAAAATCAGGTATTGGTACTTTAACACTAAGTGGCAATAACACCTATTTAGGCAAAACAGTTGTTGCTGATGGCAATATAGTCCTTTCTGGTAATGTCTCTTATTTAAATAATGACATTGTGTTGTCTGGTGGTAACGTAGTATTTGACCAATCTAAAAATAGTATTTTTAGCCATAGTATTATAGGAAATGGAGCGGTTACTAAAAAAGGCAATGGTAAATTAATACTAAGCGGCTCAAATAGTTACTTGGGTATAACAACTATTTTGGATGGGGTGTTGTCATTTGCCGCAGATGTGTCGCTACTTGGGCAAGATATGGTTCTAAGCGGCGGCGATCTTATTTTTGATCAATCTTCAAATAGCATCTATAATCACTCTATCACAGGATCTGGAACATTCTTTAAGCAAGGCGCTGGAAATTTAACTTTAGCTGGTAAAAACAGTTTCACCGGTAAAACTGTTATTTCTGACGGGGTCTTAACTTTAAATGCAGTAGAAGGATCTGATGCTGCCCTAGAGATGGAAGGGTCTGCAATGCTTGTCTTTGCTGGCAAGGGCTCTACAAAAAAACTTTCAAATATCAAAGGATCACCAGGAACAAAAATTAACTTAAATGGCAACGCCCTTGAGTTAATTTTAGATCAAGATAGTACTTTTGAGGGGCAAATTTCAGGAACTGGTGGAATTATCAAGCGCAGTCAAATCCCCTCCACAGAAAAAATGTTAACTTTAAGCGCTCCAAATAACTATAGCGGTTATACGATCATCGATCATCAATCGGATGCAGGGGGTATTACTTTAAGTGGAGCAAAAGGATCACTTGGTCATTTAGCTCCTTTAAGTTTATTAAACTATGGAACTTTGGTTATTGATAAAAATGCTGGAAGCAAAACTATCGGATCGCTTGATGGGCAACAAAACTCAAAGATTCATTTAAATAACAACAGTTTGGCAATCGTTCAGCACGATCATAAAACTTTTGCAGGGGTTATTTCAGGAACAGGTGGAATTAGTAAAGAAGGTCCTGGTGTTTTAACTCTAACAAATGCTCAAACTTATAGTGGCTCAACATCGATTTTACAAGGGATGTTGATGTTGAACCATGGTTCTATTTTGTCATCACCACAAATACACATCGGTCCAGAAGGGGCACTAGTTTTAGCGTCTACAACAGATGCAACGATTCAGAATCTATCAGGCGGTGGTCGTGTCATTTTTGGTGGGATCAATACTTTAACTTTAGGAACTTCTCAGCCCTCCTTATTCTCAGGTAAGATTGCAGGTCCAGGGTCAATCATCAAAAATGGAATTGGGAAACTGACTTTAAGTGGAGAAAATGCCTATACAGGATCGACCGTGATTCAAGAGGGAACATTAGCTCTTTATGGTGATGATGCTTCAATTACCTCTTCGTCACAAGTTAAAGTTGATGGAATCTTGAGTATTGATGGATTAAATATAGATTCTACAACGATCAAAAATTTGTCGGGGTCTGGGAGAATTCATTTAGGATCTTCAAAAAATCTAACCATAAAAGCAGATGCTTCTTCAGTATTTGAAGGGGTAATTTCCGACTCACGACCTTATGGATCGGGGTTAACTAAGCAAGGTGTTGCAACTCTTACTTTGACTAATGTCAATACTTACTCAGGCTTAACAACAATTAATGCGGGGGAAGTTATTTTAAGCGGTGTTGGCACATTGGGGACAGGATCGGCTCTATCATCGGGACCAGGGCCATTAACCATAAATGGTGGCTCTTTCATTATCGCCAATAATGATTCTGAAAAGCGCGTGGGATCATTAAGTGGTAATGGTGGCATTATTCATTTAAATAATAATACTTTAAGCATCATTCAAGATCATGATTCTACCTATTATGGAGTGATCCATGGACAAGGAGGTAAGCTGACTGTAAATGGATCTAAAACCCTTACTTTGACAGGTTTGAATTATTATACTGGAGCAACCCTTATTTCAAGTGCAGGCGGTGGTATTAAGCTTTCAGAAAATGGAACTATAGGGCGTGGTGCTGCATTAATTATCGATAAAGGAAGCCTCACTTGCGCTTCAAAAGATCTTAGTATTGGAACTTTGAGTGGCTTGGGCGGAAAAATTCATTTAAATCAAAGTACATTGCAAGTAACGCAAAATGAAGATGCGACTTTTTGCGGCATTATTGATAGTTGCGGCGGTGGATTAACTGTTACTGGAAATGGGACTCTAACTTTAACAAGCCCACATTCTTATACGGGAGCAACTTTGCTTTCTAATGGAAAACTTATATTATTAGATAAAGCAACCCTTGGCACTAAGGGGACGTCTCTTATTTTAAATGGCGGGGTGCTGATGATCAACTCAGTTCCTCAATTTATAGGCTCATTAAGCGCTCAAAGTGGGGCCATTTATCTATTTAAAAATAATCTCACAGTCACCCAAGATTGCGATGCCGCATTTGATGGAACTATTGATAGTAACGGTGGAGGATTTAGTTTACTCGGAACAAACACACTAACCATGTCTAAGGCCAATACTTATAAAGGGCCAACAACAATTTCCAGTCAGGGTGGAGGTTTAATTCTTATAGGTGATGCTACTTTAGGTGATGGGCGGGCTCCTTTAACATTAAACTCAGGCAGTATTAGTTTTACAACAATCGACCAATCAGTTGGGACATTGAGTGGATTAAGTGGCTTGATTAATTTAAATAAAAGTAACTTAACAATCATACAAGACAGTGATGCTGTTTTCAATGGAAGAATAGTTGGTGATACTGGAGGCTTAATTATCAATGGAACAAAGACCCTTACTTTAACTAATTCGAATTTCTATCGAGGGGCAACAGTCATTAATTCTGGAGAAGTTGTCTTAAGTGGTTTTAACGCATGTTTGGGGTTAAATAGCTCTCTTATAATGAATGGAGGAAGTTTAAATTTAACACATACTCCCAGTGATTACGCATTTAAAGGTTTGAGTGGAGTAGGCGGAACAATCTATTTAAATAAAAACAATTTAATCATCACTCAAGAGAGTAACGAAACTTTTAAAGGGGTGATCTCTGGCAACGGAGGGGGACTCATTTTAAACGGTGAAAAGGCATTAACTTTAACAGCCAATCACGACTATACAGGGTCAACGGTGATTTACTCTGGAGAGATCATTTTAAAAGGGACTGAGGCCTCTTTGGGTAAAGGTTCTCCTTTAGTTTTAGACGGAGGAAATTTAACTATTGATCTTTTAGCTCAAGATAAATCCATTGGAAGTTTAAGTGGAAATTCGAGTTCATCGATACTCAATTTAAATCAAAGTACTCTTTATATTAACCAAACTTGTGAGGCTCTTTATGCAGGGACAATTTATGGGTTTAATGGGGGGATTTATCTCACTGGATCACAAACACTGACTTTGAGCAACAAAAATAGCTACAAAGGTTTGACAACTATTGCAAGTAAGGGCGGGGGAATCACATTGGTTGATTCTGGAACCATCGGAGAAGGTGCCGATCTCATGCTCAAAAGTGGAACCTTAACTTTCGCAGCGTTAGATCAGAATATTGGAACATTGAGTGGATTGGGTGGCCTGCTTAACTTAAATAAAAGCAATTTGTCCATACTACAAAGTAGTGATGCTTGTTTTTCAGGAGTTATTGAAAGCCAAGGCGGTGGTTTAAACATTAAGGGGAAAGGGGTTTTAACACTTACTGCTAAAAAC
>CAZJSX010000172.1:0-4193 GCA_964548845.1 uncultured bacterium
GGGAGTGCTACTAATTTTGCAGAGAGAAGATTAGATAAAACTGCAATCATGCAAAAGCTTGTAGCAATTATAAAGTAAAGGGTTAGTGGCTTTATCTTTTTCCTCTTAATCATTTTGCAACTACTTATTTGGTCGTTCTAAAAACACCTTCAGATCAGCGGCACTGATATCTGGTTCTGAAGATGAAACATTGTCTAATTTTCCATTTAAAAGCCACTCTTTTAATCGCTCAACTTCTTGGTATAAGTGTTCAAAAGAATCAATGATAAAAAGAAGGGGCTGGAAACAATCTATTTCAAAAGATTGATTAATGACCCATTCGAGTTGAAAAGGATGACGCTGCACCTCTTTTGATACAATAGCATGTTCAATTTCATCAGCAGAGCTCAATAGTCCGCTGCCGTAGACTTTAAGATCATCTCCTTGACGCATCAAGCCAAATTCAATAGTAAACCAAAAAAACCTAGCAAGTGCTCTAATATTGCTCTTAGTTTTTTCGACCCTTTTGTTTTCGTCGGGCTCGTGAATGTGTCTTCTTGCAGCTATTTCAGCAAGTGAGCCAAATTTGACTAGAACATCTGCAAAAGTTTTATCTGTGTGCATGGGAACATGGCCTGCGATATCGTGGAAAATATCTGGCTCTGGCAGGTAGTTCAAGGTTTGACTATCACGGATAGTAATAGTTGTTGGAAATTCTCGCTTTTTTAAGCTGTCAAAGAAGACAAAGGTCGGAACATAGCCGCTGACCCCCTTGGCTTTAAAGCCCGTTAGAGGCTCTAGAAACGCATTAACCTCATCAAGAGTAGGAATGCGGTCTGGGTTTAAAGCAAGCGAGTTAATGCCCTCCATAAACTTATTATTGGCAAACTTCTTCCACTTAGGCTTAAGAAGCGCAAAGAGCTCTCTCCAAGCCTTCTGGTTATCCTCGCTGTATAGCTCATAGGGCTGGTGAATAAAAGTTTGCCCCTCTTTTTGGGCGTTTTCTATAAATGGGGCTTTTGTAGTTGTGAGCCCGAAAAGTGGTTCTTTCTTAGTCATAAAAATCTCTATTTTAAAATAAATTTTATATTGTTTTTGGCGGGTTTGGACAAAGCAAAGCCTTGTTCAACACACCAAATTTGGCACTAAATGATCAGTGGCAAACGGGTCTTAAATGGGATTAATAAGAATAATAAGAACGATAATAAGAGGGGAGGGCTCTAGAGAATAGAGTTGTAGATAGAACAAGCCTTGATAGGATATCAATTGTTAAGCTTTTCATAATAAATTCCTCTTAAACGCTCTAGAATGATTTCTAGAACTAAGTTCATTATAGCACTCAAAATGCTTTATTGTCAACGGATCTAAAGGAGTGGCCAAGTTAAAAGTGGAAAGCATTTTTGCTAAACTAACGGTGAGGTAGCGAGGAATTGCCATTTATTACTTAACTTATTAGAAAGTTCTCTTGTTGTAATTTTTTCAATATTTGGGGTATTTTAATAAAATGGTTTAAAAATTATTTCAGAACCAGGGTTAAAAGAATATGACTAGTCGCGCTGTCTTATCATTGCGAGAGCCAATATTATATAGTTATAGTGGTGAAGTGGCCATTACTAATTATTCGATTGGTCCTATCACATTGAAAAAAGAAATTGAAGCGACTAGAGTTAAAAGAATTTTAAATAATAAAACAGTCGAAGCTGTTTTTTACTTAGTTTCTAATGGAGAAACTTCTCCATTAGAAACTCTAATTTTGAAAAAGGCCGATGAAAGAAATAGTGAAGCAATGTTTCCCTCTTTCCAACTTCATTTTACTAAAAGATTTACATTAACCATCCCTCAAGATTCCAATTTAATATTGGAAATTCTTGTCGATTCTGCTCTTGCTGCTACCAGTTTAATTATGCCATTTGGAGAAAATTGCGGCGCTGAACGCAAATACCCACTGAGCAAATTTAATATTTTGCCTAGTCTCACAAGCCCTGCTACTAGTCCTGTTTCAGACAGGCCTTTATTTTCACCCCCTTTGGAAATTGTTTTTTCAACAGTATCAGCTCCTTTTTCTCTGAAAAGAGTAAGTGAAGAAACTGACGTTTAAAATATATTAATAAGTTTGTCGAAATTTTTATTTTATTCATATGGCACTATTTCCTGTAAATTTCTCTAATCCAACAACTCCAACAGATAATAATTCTCCTTTAGGCTCTCTGACTCCAACCCCGCCGCCGGATGATCCAATTAAAAATGAAAACCAAAGTCCTTCTGGAAGGGTGATTATTTGCAATAGATGGAGCGATAAAAGTGATGAGTTTGCTCGCACCGCTTATCCGTTAAATGGGAGAGAAGTAAGTATTAAAATTGATAGAACTAAAGCACGTATAGAGACCCACTTTTTCGTAATTAAATCCTCCAATGAAGGAAACAGTGACACCAAAATTGGACGTATTTATACATTTAATCGTTCGTTCAATCTCATTAGTGCGCCTGGTGAGCAGCTCCATTTAACAGTTCTGGTTGATAAAAAAATAGCAGCGGTGGTTTCTGGTACAAAAACTATTTTTTCTTCGCAAATTGAACTATTGCCATACTCAAAAGAACCCAATGGCGAACTAGGTATCAATGTTAGCTTTAGTTTTCGAAATAGAGGGGAGGAAGATGTCTGAGAGAAGGAGGTTTTAAGGCGATTCCTAAAACTAAATTCATTGTTGCTATTTTTTTATTTTTTCGCTAAAATATAGCTATTGGGCGGAGGAGTTTGTATGTCAGTTAACTATGTATTCAGCGGAATGATTAAAGGGGAAAATGAGCTTTTTAGTCCCTTTTTTAATGATACAATCCCTTCGGGAAACCGCCCTAAAAGAGTGTTTGATGGTAGTACTGTTGCAGTCCATGTCACTGTGAAAGATCTAAATGGACAAACTTTTGAAAGTAAACTGTATACTTTAAAATTTGCTAATTTCGGAAATTCATTTGATACAAGAGATCACAAGGAGTTTCGATTCGACCGTTCTTTTGATGCAAATCTTTTGCCAAAATCAAATATAACGCTTACAGCTTATATTAATAATCGATTTGCGGGAAACTGTGAGTTTGATCCTTTAACCGTCGCAAGCGAAATGACATTTAATGGATCTCCGCGGTACTTAACAAGCTTTTCGCTAGAACCTCAGATGCATCCTCAGGATACGGATATCTCTGACTTACGAATAGGCTTTATACCAAACTATTCAGAAGACCCAGGCGCTTCTTATCCATTAATCTCAATAATTACAACATAACATATATTATCAGACGTATTCTGAAAAAAATACAAAAGGAGAACAAAGTATTTTAGAACCAACAAATTTTACAGTAGAAAACCAAAGAACAAAAAAATAAGACTTTTTATCAAAAGTGATCAAATTTAGAATCTTCTCACAGCTGCAACGCCATTGCTCCAGCCTTCTAAATTTTGGGTCTTGATAACGAGGCCTTCATGGGAAAAGTATCCGACAGCTGTATGAGCGCCTTGAATTTCCTCTTTACATAATGTATATGTCGGTGGATTAGTGCTAAATAAATGTATTTTTGGTTTAAAATATTGGGACAAAATACAAGTAGCAGCTTCTAGTGTTTTTGGAATTTCGTAATCTTTCAAGCCTGGTCCCTGTGGGTATCCTAAATCGGTTAGGGATTGCTTAGACAAACTAGCAACTATTTCTGTCATCACAGCATAATTTTTATTTCTACTTCCAAGAAAAATATCCGTTGTCATCAGCACCCAATAAGATCTATCACCAACTGGACGATCTCCCAGCTCATTAACAATATCTTCCTGAATCAAACGATAACCATTCACATTTTGTGGGAAATATATCCTTGCTAGCTGACCAAGTCTGTTTATAGTAAGTCCACCTACAAGCACGCCCTCTTCATTACGTGTTGCAGTAAGAGTTTTAGGAAGCCTGACCAGCATAAGGCTGTCTTTTCCACTTTTTTTAGGAAATAGCTTGTGAATTTTTTTACTATCCTCAATATATTCTTTCCAAGGTAGTGAATCAAATTCCTCTCTGCAGTCTTCATAGGCAACCACTTCTTCTACTTCTAGTGTTACTGGCCTAAAATACCTTGCCCAATCTCTAGTGCTAAAGGCAATTTCTCTATAAATAACACTCTTCCAGAGACTGTCGTCTCCTGCTATTCGATTCCATCTTCTACAAACTTGAAGACTTGTC
>CAZJSX010000173.1:0-4166 GCA_964548845.1 uncultured bacterium
CAAAACCTGTTTCTGGAACGAATAACTTCCAATTTAAATTTTCTCTGAGCTGCTCATATGTTAACTCAACTAAAGTGTCAGATGGAGCATTACTTGTTAAATTTCCGAACTTATCTTCAAAACGAATGACGATATCAAATCGTTTGTTTTTAGTGACAAATGAAGGGGTGATGATGCGGATGCGATCGAGTTGGTTTCCTTTAACATCCATTGTAAAAATTTCAGGATCTGAAAAGTTGCCATTTCCTTTAGGATCGACATAGAGTAAAAAGTGTCTTCTTCTTTGCGTTAAATTTTGGCTGGTATTGCCGTGCTCTTCTTGTTGTTTTGGAGTTGATTTTGGAGATGGACCCATAACAACTGTAAATGTAGAACCAGCTTTAATTTCTTCTGTTAAAACAAAAGCAAACTGAGGAGCGAATTGATTGGGGACTTCAACAGGTTTTGCAAAATGGACTGTTTTTTCATTGGCAACCCCGTAAATACAGTTAGTTTTACTCTTGGGGTCGTGTGTTGGGATTTCCCAATCGATTTCTCTTCCCTTAGATAAAAGGTCAAATTTTAAACAGGCCCCTTTTTCTAAATTTTGTGCTGTTGTGTAGATAAACTTCCAAGCACCATTTTCTCCAGCTAAAGCTTGCGGGGGTTCACAAAAACAAATAGAACGTCTCACTATATACACTTCCTTTATCTAAAAAATTTGGCGGTATTATGCAAATCAATGAATTCTTTTTCAAGTAAACAACTTGGCTTTTTAAGCTTTAAATCAATAATTTATTTGATAATAGAGTTGTTTTTTTTTTAATCTGCTCTAAAGAGTTCATTTTAAAATTATTTCAATTAGTTTCTACGATCAAAAATAGCTTGTGAGAGGATGCTAACAAAAGAATATAAAATTGCCAATCCAGCAATACAGCTGATGATATTTAAGACTAGCATCTCTTGATTTTGTTGATCTCTAAGCCGAGATAGGTGAGAAGGAGGGGCGAGTTTTACAGATCCGCGCTCAAATCCTCTGGCTGAAGAGCCTCCTTGCAACAATAAATTTCCATCAACCCCACCAAAATTGGTGGCTGTCTGAGTTCTTAGACGGCTCACACGGTGATGACTTAATGTTTGAGGGGATGAAGATGGCAGAGAGACACCTTGTCTTAATAAAGCCATTATTTCTGGTTTTTGAAGAGTGGTTGTTTGAGTTGGCGTGGATTTTTTTAAGTTCCTTTTTAGAAGTAAACTATAAGCATGGTAAGCTTCTGTTGGGGTTTTAGATGTTGGGAATTTA
This sequence comes from uncultured bacterium, assembly GCA_964548845.1. Lineage (GTDB taxonomy): Bacteria > Chlamydiota > Chlamydiia > Chlamydiales > JAAZZY01 > CAZJSX01. Next base: position 1,283 of record CAZJSX010000173.1, read on the forward strand.
ATACCAGCAATAGTGCGATTAAAATTTTCAAGAAATGTGAATTTACCTGGTATGGATCCTAAACTAGTAAAAACAGCATGTCGATGTTGAACAAATTCATAATAATGAGTTTGATTAAACAAGCTTAATGTATAGTTCTGTATTCCTATTACCATAAATTAAATTTGAGGGTGTTTTTTTGCTCTCTCTTTTTCTTTCATAAAAAAGCTCAGTAACCATGCTGCAATCAAAGTGATCGGCAGGATTGTTAGAGCCATTTGATAATCTCGTAAGCTGTAAATAATTTCAGAGCCATCTGTAATACTTGAGCCTTTATTGTAGAAGACTAAAATATAGCCGATGATCGGGTTAATGATAGCACTGCCTAAAGAGACAATACAGTTGGTGACTGCAATCGATGCCCCTTTAACACGAGAAGGGGTGATTTCTGTAGCAAAGGTGAAGTTTAAAAGCTCTCCAGCAGAGAAAACCCCAACTAAGAAGATAAGAACATACACCCAAGTGATGGACATTGTGGTCCAATAAATAATGGGAGCTAAGCAAAGTGCTGTTAAAAGAGCGCAGAAAGAAATGGTGTATTTTCTGTTATTTAATTGATCAGAGATCCAGCCGATTAATGGGCCACCAACCATCCAGCCAATGAAAAGCATCGAAACAGCAAAGCTTGCAGTCTCTTTGCTGACATTGTAGGCTACTTGAATGAACGGCACTCCCCAAAGTCCGCCAATCGCAGCTGTAACCATGTAAGATAAAAAAGCAACGCCAGAGTTAATCCAGCTTTGCTTGCTTTTGCAGAAAATTTTGATTCCTTCAAATAAAGTCGTTGGAGTTTCATGAGTCGCGAAAGATTTAGCAGCAGCTCCATAGTCTTTACGAATCACAAGATAGATCACTAAAGCTAAAATAAAACCCAAGATGCCCCAGAAGATTAGCGTTTCTCGCCAACCCATTTGATGAACCATGACGCTAAGTGGGCCGTTGCCGGCAAAAGCACCCAGCATTCCAATCGTATTGGCAATACCGACTAAAAGGGCCCGTTTTGATTTTTCAAACCAATGAGAGCAGACATAGACCATTGCCACAAAAGCAAAAGAAGAACCAACGCCAATTAAAACTCGTCCTACATACATGATATCTAAAGTGTAGGCGACTCCTGAAAGAAGAGTTCCAAGTCCACAAATAATCGAAGAGATGGTTAATAAATTGCGAACACCAAAGCGGTCCATTAAAATTCCAACAGGCAATTGCATTGCGGCATAGGGATAGTAGTAAAGAGCACTCAAAATGCCTAAAGCAATCGCATCGACATGAAAAGCTGTCATTAATTCTGGAACCATCACGCCAATAGAAACGCGCAGTAAATATTCATAAAGATAAAAAAATGCTGCGAGCGACCAAATGGCCCATCTTAAAAATTTGAAATTCGACATAAGTGAAGAAAGGTTTTTTATTTTTTGCGTAGAATTGTAGCAAATAGGGGAAATAAAGACTGCTTATAAAATTTTTTGTAGATAAGAAATTTTTTAAAAATTCTTTGAAAATGGATTTAGAAAATAAAAAGCCCTTTTTTAGACAAAGGGCTTTAGTAAAATTACTGAGAGCTCATTCTTAGATGAGGCTCTTTTATTTATGAATTTGCTGTATTGTTAGCTTGTATATCCTGCAACACCGCTTTAATATCATGAACGCCTTTATTTAAACTATTAACTGCTCCTAGAACTTCTTTATAAAGATCGGCCATGGTTTTTTTGAGACGCAAATGCATGTCTGTAGTCTCTAAAATCCTTTCTAGACTTGAGCTAAAATCATAAAGTACTAATCCATAATTTTCTGCAAGTTTCCAAACATTCATATGAGAGGGTGATAAAAGATTGTTTTTAATATAGCTGATCGTTTTAAAACTTCCTTCAATGGCTTTCATGTATGGGGCATCGGCATTGTCTTTGTCTTCATTGATTTTGTTATAACGTTCTTGTAAATAGTCGCTCATTTTTCGTATATAGTCATTGACATAACCAGCAGTCGTCTCGTGAAGTTTTTCTAAATGTTGAGCATATTCTTTTGGCATAAGGGGGCACTGCTTAAGTGAGTAAGCTAAAATTGGGGGTAAAGAAGTGTGAACAAGACAAGCAGGTGGTGATATAGACATAAAAACTCCTAAAGTTTTAGTTTAAAAAATGTTTATAGTATAATCTTTAAATTTGGTTTCTCTGTAGTTAATGAGCAAAATGTGAGGATACGAACTAAGAATAATATTTTTTCTTCGACTACACTAAATTTATTCACCTAGTATAAATCAATAATATTAAGATTATATCTGTTATATAAGTGATTGAAAACAAGTATATTAACTTTTTAATAAAAAGCATCATTAGGAGACTTCTTTGGACTATTATTCAAATATTTGCAAAGTATTGTGCTGAAGTCCGTGAGTATGGTAAGAATTTTTTTAAAGTTTGTTGAATTAGAAAAGTTAAATTTATGATCATTGCAGCATGTATTTTTTGTGGGCTTCTCACAGGGCTTATTGGTGGGATGTTGGGGATTGGTGGGGGAGTCATCATTGTTCCTGTCCTCTATTTTGTATTTCAGCATGCTAAGCTTTTCGATGGGCATTTAATGCAAGTGGTTGCTTGTACTTCATTGGCTGTTAGTTTAGTTATTTCACTTTTTTCAGCGATCGTTCAGCACAATAAAAAAGCAGTTCTGTTCAAAGCCTTAAAATTTTTAGCTCCTGGTTTAATTATTGGTTCGATATGCGGCGCTTTTTTGAGTCGTTTTATTCCAAGCCCAGTGATCAAACACATCTTTGGAGCGATTGCTCTTTTATTGGGGATCTATTTTATGATTCCTAAATCGCCTTATATTAATGTAGCTAAAAGCC
>CAZJSX010000174.1:0-4160 GCA_964548845.1 uncultured bacterium
GGAGTAAGTGCTGACTTACAAGCTTCAAATCTCGCTAAATCATTGTCTATGTCTTTTTGAAGGGTTTTTAAAATAACAAAATGGTCCACCAAATTTTCAAGTTTTGCAATATGCTCTCTTAAATCTTCTGTATTATCGTCAAAATTTAAACACTCATACACTTTATAACTTAGTTTTTTAGGGGAAGCTCTATGATCAACCAAAAGCGCGGCTAGTAAAACAAGCGCTATGGCCAAATAGGCAATATAAAAAGGTCGTTTAAACATACAAGTGATTTACTTTTTTTGTTTTTTTACTATTATTAACTTCAAAAATATTATTCAACCTTAAAAGGGTAAAAAATGGCAGAACATTCTGAGAGTTTTAAAAAAATAGTTAACGAAGCAAAAAAGCACGTTGTAGAGATCAACTGCCATGAGCTGCATCAAAAAATGCAAGATCCTCAAAATTTTATTCTTTTAGATGTTCGTGAAAATGATGAATGGGCCAATGGACACCTTCCTAATGCGATGCATCTGCCACGCGGGGTTTTAGAAAGAGACGTAGAACACTTAGTTCCTAATAAAGAGGTTTCTCTGGTTCTATATTGTGCAGGCGGCTATCGTTCAGCCCTGGGCTGCGAAAGTTTAATGAAGATGGGCTACAAACACGTTGTTTCATTAAAAGGCGGCATCAAGGCTTGGAGCCACGAGCACTTGCCTTTGTGTGAAGACTAAAGCTTTTTGACTTTGCCGCTACCATAAGACTGACTTTGAATAGAGGGGTTACCGCTATAAAAGAGACTTCCCGATCCATAAACTTTAACATCGAGCTCTTTTTCAACATTAACTTGACCATCTCCAGAACCATAGACGTTAATAACTGCTGTTTGACTCAGCAGTTCACTCGCCAGATAATGAGCTGACCCCGATATAGTCACATCTTGTTTTACTGCACTGCCATGGAGCATTAAGGTTCCAGAGCCTTTAGTTTCGACGCTTAATTTATTCACCTTTATCATCAGTGAGCATTGAGAAGAGCCTTTGGAGACAATTTTTAAAGTCTCAACTTGAAGTTCATTTTCACTTGTGATGGCAGGAGAACCCTTAATATCTATTTCTTCGAGTTGACTTGCAGTAATGTATATGATGAGTTTAGGGGCACCTGACTGATGAATATCTATTTTTTCTTTAGAGGTGATATATAATTTGCGGTTTCTTAAATCGATTGCCACATTTTCAATATCACTCTCGGTCCCCTCTAATCTAATTTGGGGCTTTTTACCCTGTTTTAAGTGAATATTATAGGAGCCAGAAATAGCAAGAGTATCAAAAGAATCAAGCTTGCGAACTTCAATTGAAGGATTTTGAGATGCAGAAGAAGCTTTACAATAGAGCATTGAAGTTACAGTGAAAAGTAACACTAAAGCTAAGATTTTTGTAACTTTGTTTGAGCGGCTCATAATTGTAGAACTTTTATTTTAAAACTGGCAATAACTTAAAAGAAATCACCTATTTTGAGCAAGAGCGCTAATTTTAACTAAATGCTGAATAATCTTTTGCCGTAGTTGCCAAATGGGTTCAAATGGAAGATTCTCTCTTTTACACCAATTTTGAAAATATTCTTCATGTAGCTTTTGCTTATAATTACCTGTTTGTTTTGGCGATAAAATTAAGGTTTCGATGACTGTATCTGGCGTTAAAATTTTATCCATATCAAATCGATTTGAAGTTAGATCCAACTTCCCCAAAGAAGTTCTTAAATAACAATGCCCCTCTGGCAAGTAAGAAATTTGATTTTTTTCAAATTCTGAAGCCAAATGAGGCATTATTGTGGCATTAAATTTAAAAAAAGCTAACTCCACTTGAATCTCATGACGCCCATTTTCGTGGGCTAAGGCTGCTAAAAATGCATGTTTGGTACTACATGTACCGCAAAGCTCAGCTACAACTAAAGTATAATCATCAAGATTAGATACCCTTTTATAACTTAGCGATTTGACAAAAGAGAGCGCTTGATGAAAGCTTTTAATTTTATAATCTATTAAAAGTCTGCCTAGTGGCTTTGTTAAATCTAAATCGAAGTCTGGACAATTTGCAAAATTATCACTTACAAGCATGATCTCACCTTTACTTAGGATTGAATACATCTTTGACAGGCTGATTTTTGCGATAGACATCAGATAATGATGCCTGAGCTTGAGGAAATACAACAAGCTCTGCAACATTGACATGCTTGGGGCGTGTGGCACAATAGACCACAGCGTCAGCAATATCTTCTGCATATAGCGGGGTAAAATCTTGATAAAATTTATCTGCTCGCTCTTTATCTTTCCATCTCACTTCGCTAAATTCAGTATGAACAGCGCCAGGGTCAATTTCACTCACTCGAATAGCTGAACCCATTAAATCGAGCCGCAACGATTTACTAATGGCTCTTACAGCATGTTTTGTCGCACAGTAAACGTTGCCAGAAATATAATGCCCGTGTGCCGCTGTTGAGCCAATATTAATAATATGACCATAATCTTTTTTAAGCATATTTTTAAGAGCGGCTTTAGTCATATATAGAAGCCCCTTGAGATTGGTGTCTATCATGGTTTCCCAATCACTTATTTGACCATCTTGAAATTTGTTTGTTGATAAAGCAAGCCCTGCATTATTAACCAAAATATCAATGTCAATTTTTTCTTTTTCTAAACGGTGAAAAAGAGCTTCTACTTCATCTTTTTTTTGAACATCTAACTGAACCGGCATACATTTGATTTTGTATTTATCAATCAGCTCTTGTGTCAATTTTTCAAGGCGATCTTGGCGCCTTGCAGTGATGATGACATTAACCCCAATTGAGGCAAATAACTCAGCACAAGCTTTTCCAATTCCACTAGAGGCTCCAGTAATTAAAACTGTCTGCCCTGCTATAGTTGAGCGATGCATAAATACCCCAAATTGTTTTTCTAGAAATTATCAGGATAAAAATTCTATTTCAATAAGTGAATAAAATTTCTTAAATGCATCAAAATTTGCGCAACGATACTTTAACCACCATTATGATTTGTGTTCTACTTCCGCAACGCGCTTCATTTGAAGTAGATTCCACTCATCAGTGGTATATGGTGTTTCAAACCAATCATTCAAAATTTCTTTTAATGAGTCGAGCGTCGTTGTTCTAAGACTTAACCCCAAAACATTGGCATGATTCCATTTTCTGGCGCCTTGCGCCGTCTCTCCATCTGCACATAAAGCAGCTCTGATTCCTGCAATTTTATTGGCAATAAGTGTACATCCAGTTCCTGTCCAACATAAGACAATGGCCTCTTTTGCCTTCCCAGACTTGATTTGTTCAACAGCTTTCAAAGTCACTTCTGGCCAATCTTGTGGTTTTTGATCTTTTAAAGGACCAAAATAAATCACCTCATGCCCTCTTTGCTTAACTTCATGAATCAATTGATCGATAATTGGATAATATTCATCAGAGCTTATGGCGATTTTCATTTTAGATGACTTTTGTTAGAAAATATAAATTATAGAAAAATAGAGATTCCTCAGAAACTCTAAATTAATTTAATCTACTTAAAAATGAAAAAAGGGATTTCTAATGACCATGAACTCTCAAATGCTCTGTCCTTGCACCAGCAATCAGCTCTATATCAATTGCTGCCAGCCCTTCCATCAAGGGCAACTGCCAGATACCGCACTCAAACTGATGCGCTCGAGATTTTGCGCTTATGCTCTATGCATTCCAGCTTATATCATGAGCACCACACATCCTAAGAACACTCAGTTTGATAAAGATTCTTTCGGATGGGCTCAAAAAATTGCAGAGTCTTATGCTAATACTGAATTTAAAAAATTAGACATTCTCGACTTTAAAGAAAAAGAGCTCTTTGCAACCGTTACTTTTACAGCTCACCTCATAAAGAACCAGCAAGACATCTCTTTTACTGAGAAAAGTGAGTTTGAGAAAGTAAACGGAAAATGGCTTTATTTGAGCGGGCAATTGGTAAAACAGCATTGAAACTACTACATTTTTTTAAAGAAGCATTTAAATATTGCTTGAAGAAAAAGCCCTTATTCTTAAAATTTTAGCAAATTATTTTCTCAACTAAAAAAGGTTCTTATGAGTACTCCATCTTCAGTTGATTTTAATAATTCTTAAACACTTACACGATCAGTGGCCTC
>CAZJSX010000175.1:0-4150 GCA_964548845.1 uncultured bacterium
GATTTAGTCTCTCACACAGAAAAAAGGCATTTTCAAGAGCAAAATAGGCAAAGAGGGAGAACGCGCGGCTCTAAACGATTCATTTTGATCCACAAGGCAACGAGCGCCCAAATAGTTAAAAATGAAGATGATCAAGGATACACTCTTAGTCTTTTTGAAATAGAGCCGACTGTGGCGTTTTATAAAGTGGTCCCTAATCGCAATTTTGGTATTTTAACATTAAAAAAATACATGTGGTATAGCAGCATCGGCAAGTCGATGTTCTCTAAGGATAATTTAAGAGGGTGTTTAGGGGTTTTGTGTGTGAAAAAAGGTAATGACTTTGAAAGACAAGTCTTTGAACTTAAAAAACCAACCTATGACAAAAAATGTGGCATCCTCATTTATCAAATTGCTGAAATTGAAGAATTCAAACTAGATACTGGGGTTTGGGAAGATGCTATATTAACTCTGGACTTAACTGTTAATTAGCAGTTTTTGCAGACGGTTCAAAATGTATACTCTCATCTATGGCCTTTTGAGACAAAGCTCTCCACTTCTCTTCAAACTCTAAACTGCTAATCGATTTTGAGTGGTATTTGAGTGCTCCTTGGTAGTGCAAACCTGTAAATTGAATATTATTTTGCTTAGCTAATTCAGATACTTTTTCTAAATTGGGCAAACGGTCGTCGATTAAAATAATATGAGAGGGTAGATAGTGAACATATTCTAAAAAGGCATTTAACGTTTCTGCCTTCTGATTTTTTTGATTTTCCCCATTACTAAAAAGAATCCCTTTCAAGTAAGAAGGAAAAGAATTTCCATTGATAGAGAGCTCTTTAAATTGAAGTGATGAAACATGTGCAAACGATTGTGAAAAATCAATGCCGGCTAGTTTTAAAACTTTGACTCTCTCTTGAATTAACGATTTTTTACAGAGCTTGCCTGTTAAGGTAGCTGTAAGTGCAATCGTTTTATAATTTAACTTTTGAATCTGCTCAATAATATGAGGAGCTTGATTTTCAACTAAAGCACTCCCTAGATGATCAAAAACCATTAAATTGGCAAAAATATCCCGTTGTAAAGGGGTAAGCTCATTGAAAGCTTTACGGATAAAATCTAAGTTTTTTACAAAATTGGGGAATTGAAAGGCAGGTTCCAAAGGATGCAAGAGAACATAGTCTACATCAAAGATAACTAAACAATTTAGGGGGTCAGTCAGGTGAGTTTTAACCTGCCCAATCGAGTCTATGGCAATAAAATTTGTCATGTTTTTCTACTTTTAATTTCTCAATAGAAGGATCGAGAAATTAATTAAACAATAAAATTAATTTGTTGAAATCTTTAGCGGATTAATTTTATCAGACCATGACTGGTAATTCACTCTTTGCAAATTATTGTCGATTCGATACAACCTAATTTTATTGTTTATGGAGACCAAAGTTGAATAGGGTCAAAAATAGTAAGCTTGCTATTGTTTGGTGGTGTTTGTACGATTGGGCGCAATCGGCATTTCCAGTTGTTATTATCACGTTTATTTTTGGAACCTATTTTGTAAGATCGGTTGCCGAGGACACAGTCCAGGGGACTGCTATTTGGGGTTGGGCTATTGGAGCATCGGGCTTAATTGTGGCTTTATTTTCTCCACTCATTGGCTCAATTGCAGATCATACAGGGCGAAGAAAGAAGTGGCTTGCAACTTTCACGCTCATTTTGGTAATTGCCACATCAATGCTCTTTTACACCAAACCAAATCCAAGCTGGGTGATCTGGGCTTTAATTTGCGTAACTATTGCCAATTGTTGTTATGAGTTTGCCCAGGTTTTTTACAATTCATTAATGATTAATATTAGCTCACGTGAAAAGTTTGGAAAAGTTTCCGGTATAGGGTGGGCCTGTGGATATATTGGAGGGCTTGCCTGCTTAGTCTTAGCTCTCTTTTTGTTTATTGATAATCCTTATCTGGGTGTAAAAGAGAGTATAAACATCAGGGCTACGACCTTGCTTGTTAGTCTTTGGGTTCTTTTATTTTCACTGCCCTTGCTTTTATCTAAAATTGATGAACCAAGCATTATTATTAGCCCTCTTGTGGCTATTAAAAGAGGGGCAGGGGAGCTTGTTCAAACGATAAAAGAATTAAAAAAATACTTGGGAATTATCCGCTTTTTAGTAGCTCGCTTAATCTATGTCGATGGTTTAAACACCCTTTTTGTATTTGCCGGCATCTATGCTGCTGGAACTTTTCATATGAGTTATTCGCAGATTATTGTTTTTGCAATTACCATGAATATTGCAGCTGGTTTGGGTGCTGCAATTTTTGCATCACTTGACGATTTAATTGGCTCAAAAAAAATCATTATCATCTCTTTATGTGTGATCATTTTTAATGGTCTTATTCTTTTAGTTATTAAGGGGATTTTAGCTTTTTGGATTATTGCGACGATCTTGGGGTTTTTTATCGGTCCAACTCAAGCAGCAAGTCGCAGCTATATGGCCAGAATTGCTCCAAAAGAGCTCATCAATCAAATGTTTGGCATATATCAGCTCTCAGGGCGAATCACTTCATTTGTAGGTCCCATTTTAGTAGCCAGTGTCACAGAATATTTTCAAAGTCAAAGAATAGGGATGTCTGTTGTCTTTATCCTTATGCTAATTGGTCTTTTGATGATGTTTAAAGTGCCCGCCATTCAATCAAAGTAGTCTTGTCAAAAACATAGCCGTGCCTTTATAATATATTCATATTTTCTACGTATTATAATGAAAATTGGAGGAGCTTTTTTTGTCTATAGCGTCACTTCAGCAGCCAATCCTACCTTTTAATGAACACGGTCAATATACAGGTTCTATCAATATTGAAATCTATCATAGCCCAAAAGAGAATGCTTATTTCGTAAAAGCTAGTGGAGAAAGGGTAGTCATAGAAAGTTTTCACGGCAATCAAGTAGAGAAATTACAATCACTTTTTGGTCAGGTTGTTACACCAAGAGATGAACTTCAAGGGATGAAAGATATTTATCAAGATGCAGAAAATATGAAATTATATGCAGCTGGTGTCCCTTTCACCGACGGTGAAATCGCTAAAAGAATAGAAGTTAATGCCAGGCGATTTACAAGTGGGGATCCTTTTGGAAGATTCAAAGTAATTAGTAAAGAAACTAACCAAATTATTGGCTTTGCCGCAGTTGGGCACGGCTATGTGGCAGGGGAGTCGCAAGCGGCATTAATTTTAGCTAAGAGTGAGCAGAGCAAAAAATATGGTAAAGAAGTGGCTCTTTTAGTTGGGGCCTTGGCTCTTGCCTATTTTCATAATCAGTTTGAAGTAGGAAATGCCAATGATAAAAAAACAGTCGTTAGTTTTACAGCAACTGCAAGAGATAGCAATCTTATCTCAAAAGACTTTTTAGCAAAAATGGGTTTAGTAAAGATAAGAGAGCTTACTGAAAAAGAGAGATTAAGTGATGAACCCACTTCTCTCTATGGAATCGATGGTGACAAAGTTATTACTCAATTGTCTCATCAAATGGATATTAGCAAATTGACCCTTAATTTTATCGAACTAGCAGATTGATTCTGTTTAATAAAATATGATACTAACTTACTCAATAACAGCTCAGAAAATTATAGAGCTCGATCCCAAGTTTATCTTAGGTGAATCTAGCCTATTCAACTATGATTTATTTGTCGCACTTAGCTGCTAAGATAAAGTCACTTTCATTTAACCCGTCAATTTTATGAGTCCATATTTGAATCACTACTTTCCCATAAGACAATAAAATATCTGGATGATGCCCTTGTTCTTCAGCAATTTCACCCACTTTATTTGTGAATGCTAAGGCTTCTTTAAAATTTTTAAAGAGATACTCTTTTTCTAAGTGATGTTCTTTAATAACTTTCCAACCCGAGCTTAGTTGCCCATGAAGTTTTTTTATAGCATCACCTTTTAATGGAGGAATTCCCCCTTTACAAGGGATACAGTTTTTATCTGAGAGGCTGCAATGATCTTTATTCATCGTGAGGTCCTTTTATTGAGTGAGGTTTTGTAAAACGAAAAACTTTTTCAAATTGTAACTTTTTCCCTTTAAGAGAAAAGACAAGTAGGTAAAACAGGGGAGTGCAAGCGATGCTAAAGAATACTTTGTAGAGATATGAAAATAGCATGATAGGTGCAACA
>CAZJSX010000176.1:0-4134 GCA_964548845.1 uncultured bacterium
GTCTTCTAGCAGCTTTTTAAGAGCCGAGTAACAACGGACCAAATGGATGGGATTTGGATGGCGGTGATAATTTAAAACAGCCGGCCATGCAGAGATATAAATTGCTGAATCTAGATGAATTGAACTTGATGAGAGCGATTGCAGCAGAACATCAAAAACAGCAATTCCACTCATCGAGCGATCAATGCCATGCCTACATGTCCAATTAACCACATCTATTTTTTGCTCTTCGATAATATATTTAGTAATGTAGGCATAAGCGATGTCGATAAACTGACAGCGCTCGACTCTCTCTAAAAATTCTTGATTTTGAAAGTACTCTTGATGAATTTGATCCATGAGATGATCTAAATACTCAATAAATTTAGAGTTTGTCAAAAGAGCGGTGGGGAAATAAAAACCCTCTTGCTTTAAGAGCATACTATTTAGAAAGGTCTCTTTGAAATATGTGGCTCGCAACAGTCCCAAATTACCTTGCTTATAAAAAGAGCTATCGAAAGGGAGTGTAATGAATAACAGAGTCTCTTTTAAATTTTCTCTGTTTGAAAGCTGCTGCAAAAGCTTGCTGATTTTATATTCATGCGAATGAACGCTCGCAGAGGTGTCTAAACTGTTGATATAAAGATGTTTTTTTTGCTTCGCTTTCAACGCTTTCAAATAGCCTATAAAAATAGGATCTACTGAGGCTTTATAATTTTTGCCGTAAATTGGACATGACATTCTAAGCAATGAAACATTTCTGTCTGCCCACTGATAATGAGCTAGTTCAGATCTTAAAGTTGCAACCGCCCCATCCCAGGAGTTAAAAACTAAAGAATGAGACTTTCTAATCATCTTATTGAAAAAGATTTTTGGAGATTGAAGCGGAAACAATTTATTGATCAGCCGATTCAAAATCCGGACATTTAAATTCTCAGGATTGACTTGTGCTAATTTTTTAGGCAATATCTCCCAAAAATACTGATACCCAACTGCTGTGTGATTTAAGTTTATTGTAAAGTGGGCATAGCAAATTTGATTGAGTATTTCATTTAGAAAATTTCTCTTATAAAGATCGATATCATTGAGCTGTTCAGAGCATATAAGTACAACTCGTAATGACTCTATAAATTGCTTGTAGCGCTCTTTACTTGTCAGGTGAGCCTTATATTTTTTATCAATTATTAACTTAAGGCATTTAGCTAGATTTTTATAGGCTTTCTTTTCCAGTGCGACTTCAGTTGTTGCTACATACTGCTCAAGTTGCTTAACCTGCTCTTGGGTTTGCACAAGATTATAGGGATAATTATGCTGCATTTCAACTAAAGCGATATGAAATCGATCGCTAAATCTCGAAACAACTTCCTTAGTTTTAAATGATTGAGGAGTTACTGCATCATTGTGTTTAAGATAGGCACCCCGTTTATATGAGGCAAAAGGACAAGAACATAGGTCTGTAACAGCAAATACATAAATCAAAACGGAGACAAATACGTACGCTAAAACTTTTCGCATATTTGGCCACCTGTTCATTTTATATTTTAGAGGGTAAAGAAAGTCGCTATTTGGTGCAATAAAAATGGATCCTTTAACATCAATAATTGACACTATGCTGTATTGAAGGATTTGCAATTAATCTCTCTAGGACCGATTGAAAAAAACCTTTTTAAATTATTATTTAGAATGTAGTTTTCAAAAATAAAATCCTTCGTTACAATCGCAAATTAAAACAAACTCAAAGGCTAGGTTTAAAACATGAACCCAAGATCTCTTTCCAAATTCTTCTCCCTAACAGTGTTAGCAGGTGCTATTTTTGTTTCATCTTCTCTTGCTTCAGATAATGAAGTCCAACCGTCGAATAAACTAGCAAACGAAACTATTATAACATCTCCTGTTCTTGTGAATGATGGATCGATTCCAGCTCTTGCAATTATAGAAAGTAATCAACAAAGTAGCGACCAACAGTCAAAAGATTTAGCAGTTGAAGAACAGCTAACGGCTGCAAAAAATGCTTCTGAGAAAAAGAATGCTCTTCTTGATAAATCACAAATGGCACAACTTCCTCCTCTACCAAGCGACTCATTCAATACCTGGAACCCAAGGTTTGTGTGGATTGGAGATGTAAAAAACAATGAAGACTTACAATGCTTTGCTGCCTTCTTGATTGGATCAATGGCTGATAAAAATGCCCCTGCTACAAACACAGGCATGTCCTCTGGCGTTTTTGTAACCCCGACTGACCCCACAACATCAACACAACTTAGCGCTCTTTCAAGTCAGCTCAAGAACTCCCCTGAGTTGTCAACTAATGTTACATTTACTCCAGATGAAGTTCAAAAACTACAATATCTAGCCCACAACCAAGACGCCACTTCTTCAAAAACCAACGATTCTGCTTCACTTGCTCTGACGCCAACACCTTCGAGAATGTACGCTGAATTAGAAGCAGGCCTTGGCTTTATGTATTTTAACGGTCTCACTGGCAACCTAATCCCTCAGCCAAGTTCATGGTTTACAGATATCGCTAATAGCTCAGCTACCTACCCTATTCGCGGAAAAATTGAATACACAAAAACTCCCCTTTACACTTTAGACATCGGGCTGCGATTGACTAACTGGATCAGCTTTGCTGCAACCCTTCAATCTCAACAAGGGATCCACGTCCGAACTAAACCGACTCAAGGTGCAGCCGCTCGAACAGCTGGTTCAGGATCTTTAGTAACCACTAGCTTTGACTCTGATTTAAATCTTTACTCCGTTGGTGGAAAGCTTCTATTGACCTGGCCTAATCTAATTAGATTTAAAACATTTACAGTTAGTTTGTTCTTAGGTGGTTCTGCTGCTGGTGGATGGCAAAGTTGGAATAGATCAACTGCCGTTCAAACTTATACCTATATTTCAACAAGCCCATCAGTAACTCAGCAGACTAGTTCAAACATCGCTTTCAAAGACATGAACTTTGCTAATCTTTCATACACTGGAGATGCCGGCCTTTTATTCAAATCAAAGAGTGTTTTCTCAAAAACTTCTTTAAGACTTGGTTGTAAATTTATCGGATGGGGAAAAGCTAGAAGATTGGGCAACATGGATAGCCAAACAGACATTTTTAGTAATGGCTCGTCTGTGACGGGTGTCCCAGCTGCTCCTGTCCGTTTTGGGTACTTTAGACCTCTTATCATCAAGTATGTCTATTCTTGGGTTCCTTATATCGGAGTGAAGTGGGATTTTTAGTAAATCCCTCCTTTTTGCTGAATTCGATTTAAAATCCGTTCATTAAAATGAGCAGACTTAGTATATGGCACTATTAGTGTTTAAATAAAATCCCTACCTGCAGGGCTTATTTAAGCTTATATACTAAGTGCTTTTGCTTGGTTTTTATGAAACGGAGGCGTTTGTCATGTTTTTTAATCTAATTAAAAAGAGAACCTTGTGTTTTCTCTTGCTAACAGTTTGCTCTTTTGTCCCTTTAAATTTGAAAGCTCAAATGGAATATCTAGGTGAAAAGGCGGCACTAGCTTACTCATCGAGCCCAACTAAAAGCAAGCAAACTACCAATTCGTGGATCCCCTACTATACACATATTCAAAATGTAGAGAATGTCGAGCAAAGAGTCTTTTCCCAACTCACAGTAGGCTTGGGGTTTTTATATTTAACCAATGTCACTGGAAATATCACTTTAAAACCTTCCCCATCTGGCAGCGCCTCTAATAATTCATTCGTCAAAAATGTCGGTGGCTTTAGTTACAACAGAACACCTGTCTTTGATTTAGATTTTGGATATCGGTTTTTAGATTGGTTTAAAGTAGCTTTAGCTGTGCAAACCCAAGCAGGCGTCAGCTATCAGTCTAAAGTAGCTCCATCTTTTGTTACTCCCAACACAACAAGAACATCAACTGCAAGTCTTCCAAAAGCTCAATTTAGAGCAAACCTAAACTTGGATGCATTTTACGTTAAATGTATTTTCGAACTTCCTTGGACCATGGTATGGAAAACGTGGATGTATGCCATTTATTGTAACGCAGGTGTTGGAGCATGCTGGCAAAGCTGGACTGACATTAGAGAATATATTCAGTATGTGAACAATGGTTTAGATACTACTTTTGTCAACACACTCAATCAGAAATATGGAGCTAGTGTTCTATGGCAAATCGATCC
>CAZJSX010000177.1:0-4126 GCA_964548845.1 uncultured bacterium
GGAGCGGACCTTGACCGCAGCGAGCACGGGCCGACACTTTGCCTAGCCAGGTGAGGGGCGTCCGGGCTTGGGTTTGCTGGGCCGACCACGTTTCTTTTGGGCTGGTGCATGTCGCCGTCGCGCAGGGAGCTTCATGAGGGCTGACACGCCGATGATCACGGCCTCGCTTAGTGCATCGGCGACGGTTCCTAGCGCGCGGTGCTCCATGAGACGCTCCAGCGCACGTTTCGTTGTGGCGCTCATGCGCGTGGTGATCGTCTCGCGGGCTCCGTCCGGGCTTGCGTTCTCGAGCTCCGTTCGCGCCCACGACACGACGCTGTCAGACACCGCGGCGGGAGGTGATGCGCGTTCTGCTGGTGGTGGGGTCTCGCGTGGCTTCGGGACTACTCCCAGTCGGTCCAGCGCGGCGAGCAGATCGGCATCCGTGAGGATGCGGGCGGTGTCCTCTGGTGCTGCACGAGAGACGAGCGCGAGGGGCACCCGCTTGCGAGGTGGACTGGTGGGCGAGGGTGTCCAGTCGCTGCTGGCGTGGCGCTCGGCTTGCGCTGCGACCTCGTCCTTTACTTCTTCTGGCGTCATGGCCTGCCCTTGCCCCACGGATTGTGGGGCTTCTTGTGTACCCCAGCGCGCCCTTCTAGCAGCGGGAGGGTGAAGCCCGTCTTGGCGCGGTGGAGCCACTCGATCAGGATCGTATCGACCCCTTGGAGGTAGCGAAGGTTATCTCCACTGCGTGGGAGAGAGTAGATGGACGCCGGGAGGTCGTTGGCTTGCTGTATGTCGAGCGTATCGACGAGGGGATGCGAGAGGCTCAGGCATCGTCGTGGGGCGACGGCGGCGATGACCCTCTTGAAAGATCGCCATCTGTCCATGCGTGCGTGTATCTCTTGATCGGGCGAAAAACGTGTGCCCACCACCATGATCTGAGAGGATGCAGGGGCTTCGCTCAGCATCGCCGCTGCGTTCCTCGCAGCGTCTACGCAGTCCACCGGAACGACGGTTGTGACACCAGCCATCCGACCGCCTTCCATGCCAGCTGGCATGTCCACCACCGCCACGTCGAAGAGTCGAGCCTTGCCCTTCACCACGACCTGCGGACCTGGCTGGGTGTACAGCAGATCGAGCACGCGCGAGTGCATCGCGGAGCGGACCGTGATCGCTCCAGACCCGTACGCTCTGCATGGATATTTCCCATCGGAAGCCTTCAGTCCCAAGCGGAAGCGTGCGTCCTCTTGTTTGTCGCACGTCACCAGCAGCACTTGCAGGCCCGCCATCGCCAGCCGCTCCGCTTCGGTGACGGAAAGGGTGGTCTTACCCACGCCGCCCTTGAAACTCGCGTTGACGATGGTCGGCACCAGCGGGCCACCGAGCGCGTCGTCGATCTCTTCCTCGATCAGCGCGGGACCGAGGGGCATGACTTCCATTTCTTCGTCCATGCAATTATTATTGATCAATTATGTATTTGTTCAACATGTATTTTGCAGGACCATGATTGATACATTCAGTAATTATTACATAAACATCGGCTTTTATTGGGCTTTGATTTATTGAATGTATCGTTGATCCATCTGTCAATGTAACGGTCCTATCGTTGACGTACCCCATGGGTGCGCTACACCCCTGTGATGGCCTCAGCCCCCATGACCACCCCCCTCCGCGTCGTGGGTTACACCCGCGTCTCGACCGACCGCCAGGCCGATGAAGGTGTGAGTATCGAGATGCAGCGCACCCGTCTGGAGGCCTACGCCGTCGCCACCGGGGTGCAGCTCGTCGAGCTGGTGACCGACGCCGGTGTCTCGGCCACGACCCTCGCTCGACCAGGACTACAGCGTGCTCTTGGTCTGCTGGAGCAGGGGCACGCAGAGGGGCTGGTGGTGCTCCGCTTGGATCGCCTCACTCGCTCGGTGCGCGACTTGGGCGACCTTGTGGAGCGTTACTTCGCGTCGCGCTTCTCGCTGCTCTCAGTGGGCGACCACATCGACACGCGCAGCGCGGGTGGGCGACTTGTGCTGCACGTTTTGATGAGCGTCTCGCAGTGGGAGCGTGAGATCATCGGCGAGCGCACCCGCGAGGCTCTTGCCCAGCTCAAAGCCCAGGGACAGCGCCTCGGTGCGCCGCCGCTGGAGAGCACCACTGAGCGCGGGCTCGATGCGAGCCGACGCGCACAGCAGCTTCGTCACGAGGGCTTCACTTTGCGGGCCATCGCTGGACACCTGACCACCGAGGGCTACCCCACGCAGAGAGGCGGGCGCTGGCAGGCCGAGACGGTGCGTGTGCTGGTGCGTCGTGCCGGCCGTCTCCCCGAGAAGCGAAATTAAAACTCGTCCGTCTCGTCCGTCTCGTCCGTGGAGGCTTCGTCCGTGGAGGCTTCGTTAGCTCGAATTCGCCCGAATTCTTGCGCGAATTCGATCGCGAATTCACCACCAGGACAAAAGAGCTGTGAAACCCAATTCAATGACCCATGTGTCACGCATGAAAAATCGGCCGTAAAACGCGAATTGTTAGAAAAGTCTTGTGCTGGATTACTGGACGCGTACTCTCGGCACATGGCTCGACCAGGCACGCAAATCCCAGAGAAGATGCGGAGGACGCAGGTCTTCTCCGTCCGTGTCCCACCTCACGTCCGCGTTGCGCTCGATGCGACGGCGCAGTTGTGGGGCATGAATCGTTCTCAAGCGATGACGCACATCGTCATGCGAGTCCTCCCGACGCTCCACCAGAGCCACAACCCCCAGAATCTCAAACCTTAAATCGGAACGCCCAACCTCGATCTCTAAGCCTTGGCGGGACGGGATCGACTGGCTGGGCGGACTCGATCGGACACGCCTATGTCTCTCGACCAGGCGAGAAAATTCTCGCACGCCAGTCAATCGCGGGCAAGTGGCTCCTCTTCTGAGGTAGCGACTGACCCTGATTTTTCCGAGTTTTTGGCTCTTTCCGAGGAGGAGCTAGAGCGGGGTCTGCGGGCTGCCGAAGAACGCGCGACGTTGGAGCGCGCTCGCCGGGATCGAGACCGTAGTGCGCCCCCCTTCGAGGTGAGGGTGCCTGGCGACCCCGATGAGTGGGCGTCCGGGGGCTGTGGCGACCCCGGTGGCAGGGGGCCTTGGGAAGATCGCGAACAAAGTTTGGGAGTGGGCTCGGGCGAGCGGGTGTTTTCCACGGGAAAACGCCTGCGGAGGCTCATCTGGGCCATGGCCGAGGCTCTGGTGAGGCATGGGTGCTCCGAACCCCGGGTCTGCGCCTGCTGTCGCACCCGGTGGCAGGTGCATGTCGCGGTGATGGTGAGGGTGAAGCCGAGTGAGGCGGAGGGGGTCGCTGGCACTCGCTGTGCGTCGTACAGAGGCTTGGTGACCTGCACTTCGGTCTGGGCCTGTCCGATTTGCATGCGTAAAATCAAGACTGGTCGAGCGGAGGAGCTAAAGACAATCGTGGCGCATCATGGGCCAGATCGCGTGGAGATGATGACGCTGACCGTCAGGCACTCCGCGCAGGATAACGTGAAGGAGCTTCGCCAGGGGCTCACGCGGTCTATGCAGCTTTTCCAGCAAGGTAGCGATTGGTCTGCGCTTTGCCGTCGTCATGGGATCGTGGGTCTTGTGCGCGCTTTTGAGGTCACACACGGTGAGCACGGGTGGCACCCTCACCACCACGTCTTGGTTTTTCTTGAAAGGCCCTTGTCGGATGAGGAACGGCGGGCGCTCCGCAATGCACTTTCGTTGCGTTGGCGTCGCGTGGTGGTGAAGTCAGAGTTGGGTGAGCCGCACGAGCCCGATGACCGGCATGGTTGCTGTCTTACGCCTATCCGCCAGAGCGACTATTTGTCAAAGCTTGGTCTGGAGATGGCAGACGTTTTCACGAAGATGGGTCGGGGTAAGGTGAGTAGGACGCCCCTTCAGATCGCGTACGATATTCTCGTACATCGTGGTCGTTCTGCTGATGTGGCGCTCTGGCGCGAGTATGCCACTGGCATGAAGGGCGCACATTTTCTCAGCTATACGAAAGCGATTCAAGAGATGAGAAAAGCGCTTAGCCTGCGGGCGACGGACGAGGATCTGGCCGCCCAGGAGGACGGCCCACCGGAGGCTGAGCCGGAGTGCGTGGCGATCATCCGTGGGGCTCGGTGGTATAC
>CAZJSX010000178.1:0-4121 GCA_964548845.1 uncultured bacterium
GTTTTACCCACTCCGGCTTCACCGACTAAAACAGGGTTGTTTTTTCTGCGTCTGCACAAAATAAGAATAAGTCTTTCAACTTCTTCTTTACGACCGATCACAGGGTCCATTTTCCCCTCTCTACAGATTTCTGTTAAATCATGCCCGTATGCTTTAAGAGCAGGAGTTTTGTCATTGTTTGTGACAGACTTCGATTCATAGTTTTTAGACTGATTCATATTGTTGCTGGGATTGTTTTGTGGATTTGCAGCTGATCCGATAGGGGGAAGTTGCAAGTTGAAGCTTTCCAACTCTTTAAGAACTTCTTTTCGGATTTCCTTTAAATTAACGTTTAAATTTTCTAAGACTTGAGCAGCTACACCGTCAGTTTGTTTGAGAAGTCCTAATAGAAGGTGTTCTGTTCCTATATAGTTATGGTTTAGGGTAACTGCTTCTTCGTTAGCAGCTTCAAAGACTCTTTTGACTTTTCCAGTCAAAGCAGGGTCTCCGTAAACCTGAATTTCTGGTCCATACCCAACTAGTTTTTCAACTTCTGCGCGTACGGTTTCAAAGTCTATATTCAAGTTTCTAAGAACGTTAACTGCAATGCCTTGACCCAATTTTAGCAAACCGAGCAATACGTGCTCTGTTCCCAAGTAGTTGTGGTTCAATCGCTGCGCCTCTTTTTTGGCTAACTTGATGACCTGTTTGGCTCGATTTGTAAATTTATCAAACATAAAACTCTCTCGATTAATAGTTTATTAAAAACGGGATCTCCTGTTAGGCTTAGCTTAGAAATAAGAACCTTTTTTTGCAAATCATAAGCAACTTTTTTCTAGAGACACCTTACCATTATATGGATAAAATATTTTTTTCTCTATATCGAAGTAGTTGAATTAAAAAAAGAGTTTAATTTTTAGTAGATCTAAAAGGATGTAAAATGAAAATAGTTGTTTTAGATACAGGGGTTAATTCTGCCATTAATAATATGGCAATTGATCAAAAACTCTTAAGTCAGTTAAATCCCAATGGATCGCCAATTTTACATCTCTACGAATGGGAAAATGAAAGTATTACTTATGGATATTTCACAAAACCCGAACTTCTATTAGACCTCAGCCAAGTTAAACAAAACAAAATAGAACTCGCTAAAAGAATAACTGGGGGAGGGGTGACATTTCATTTTTCAGACTGGGCCTTTTCATTTTTAATGCCAAGAAATCATCCTCATTTTTCAGAAAATACTTTAGACAACTATGCTTTTGTGAATCAGTTTGTCATCGATGTCGTTGCTCCACTTTTACAAGATCGGGCATCTCTTCAATTAAAAGTGCAAAATGAGGATTGCAAACTGGAGCCTTGTATGAATTTTTGTATGGCTAAGCCAACTCCCTATGATGTGATTTATCGCACTAAAAAAATAGGGGGAGCTGCCCAGCGCAAAACTAATTTAGGATATCTTCATCATGGAACAATCTCAATTGCACTGCCCGATCCGATGTTACTAAAAGATATCTTAGTATCAAAAGAAGATGTTTTTGAGGCTATTTATCAAAACAGTCACTATTTTATTAAAAACCATCGCGAGCACAAAGAGCTTGAGAGGTATCGGTTGGAATTCAAAAAAAGGCTGATTGAAAAATTACAAGAGTTTTAAAAACTGGTGAATCTCTTCGATAAAAAGGTAGTAAGATTTTGCTGCAATATGCTATTTTGATCGACTAAAATTCACAATGAGAAGTCTAAATGCTTGGGATTTTCAAAAAATATCAAAAATTTATTTTCGCAATTACAGCTGTCTTTGTTTGTAGCTCCATTCTGCTCTTTGGGTTGTTTCCCAAAAACGCTTCAGTTGTCAAAGATCCAGTTTTGTTTAAAACCAGTAGTGGCAGAAAGATTAAAAAATCGCTATTTAATGGTCTTAAGTCTGTCTTATTGACTAATAATGGTGAGGATCTTTTGTATGGACAAACTTTAGGGATGCAATTTTTCTCTGAAAATGTTTTTGCTCGCAATCTAGTCGAAACTCATCTGCTCTCTTTAATCGCTCATAAAAAAGCATCAGAACTCAGTGAAACATGGAAGCAGCAGTTAGAGCGTGAGAAACAGTTTAGAACATACACACATCCAGAAGCTCCCTATCTCAACGCTGAAAATGTATGGGCAAAGCACGCTCCAAATATAAAAGATAAATTAGATCAGCTACGTCATGAGACTGATTTTGAAAAAGCATTCAAAATTCGTATGGAGCTTTTTTTAGAAGAGGCTCAGTTTTCTCCATTTGCTCTCTGGCAATTTCTTTCAGAGCAGCAATCAGAGTATCACTGGATTGCAAGAGATGAAAATTTAATGCCTCAATCGCTCTCTCTTTTTGGCTACCGCTCTTTGCAGGATTGGTTTGGAGAGTCTTTAATCAATTCTGTCTGTGAATTTATTCTACAGATCAATAGTGAAGCTAAAGAAAAAGGATATACAGTTAGTTTGCAAACTGCTGAAGAAGATTTAATGAAGCAAAATCAACTTCATTTTGAGCAGCTGCAATACTTGGGTTTAAAAGAATTTTCAGATCCGGAGAGTTATTTTTATGCCAAAGTGAATCGCTTAGGAATGACTAAAATGCAATTGATCTCTTTGTGGAGAGAGGTTTTAACATTCCAAAATTATTTCACAGAAGTTGCTAATGCACCGCTTTTAGATCAATTAACTCTGAAATCATTTGAAGACTATGCACTGCAGCAAATGGAAATTTGCAGATATGTCCCTCCAAAAGAATTGACCTTCTCTTCTTTTAAAGAGTTGGCTCAGTTAGAAGTTTATTTAGAAGCATTGGGCAAGAATATCAATGATTTATCACTTAACTTCACAGTTAAGCCGATTGAAGAAATTGCGAGTCAATCTCCTGGGCTTGTTGAAGAGAAAGTTGAAGTTCAATACCAAGAGGTGAATAGCCATGCAGCAGCATTGGCTGTTAAAGTGCAAGATGTTTGGAGTTGGAAACTGAATAAAGACAATTGGCTCATTTTAATGGCACAGTTTCCAAAACTACAGCTCGATGAAAATGCATCTGAAGAAGAATGTCTCAAGCTTTTTGATCAATTAGATTATTTTACAAGCATGCAAGTAGACCAGTTTGTTCGTCAGACTCTCTTGAAGAAAAATCAAGATTGGTTAGCTGAAGCTTTTGAAAATGCTGCGATTAAAACTGAATTGGTGAATGTGAGAAAAAACGGCTTTAAAATGCCTTTCAAAGGTTTAGAGATCTCTTCTAAAAAGGGGGCGTTTTTAAATGCCTTTTTTAGTTTAGCTTATGCTGAAAAGAAAGAGCCGCTTGATCCTGTTAGTTTTGATGATTTAAACTATTATCGCATTGTTACTGTTGCATCTAAAGGAGAGCCTAAGCTTGTCCCTTACGCGCAACTTGTAGAGGATAAAATTCCTGAGAAAATGTTACAACAGCGTCTGAATAAAGCTCATAAAGAAAGTTCACTTAAAGAGATTAATTTTGATCTGGTTAAAGACAAGGTTTCGGAAGAAGTATTTGGCGCATTGAAAGCAGCAATTGCTCAAAATAATGAACAAACTCGCAATCAAAACCTTAGCCTTCTCACGGAGCAATTTTATTGTCAACATCGCTTAGATTATCCGATGAAAGAGGCCTTAGAGTATTTAAAACAGAATCCATCAGAAAATAATACTTATGCTTTCAATTCACTATGGCAACTTCAGCCAAGCAAAGAAATTTTGATTCGCCATCAAAATGGATCTTCAGAATTTGATCAACTTCAAAAAGTTGCAGAAAAAGAATGGACAGAGCTAATGACTAAAGGGAGCACTTGTCAATTCATTCAAGTATTAGCAGCTCCAGTTGAAGTGCAAGATCATTTAATGCAAAAAAAGATTAGGCAAAAACTCAAAAAAGAGTTAATGGAGTCTTTTGCATTAGAAAAACTAGATCAATTCGATCTAGATGCAACTTCAAAAATTGAATGATGAAAACATTTTTATATTCAGAGCATTTGGCGCATGGTGCAAAAATAGTTGATTTTGCTGGGTGGCAGATGCCTCTTAATTATCAGAGCGTGCTTCAAGAGCACGCTTGTGTTAGAAGCGAAGTGGGACTTTTTGATATTTCCCATATGGGG
>CAZJSX010000179.1:0-4101 GCA_964548845.1 uncultured bacterium
TTTATCACTCAAGAGGGGTCTATTGAAAATGGAACAACACAAGTCGGCTGCTGGTTTATTCACTGTAAAAAAATTCTTTTGAAAAATGATCACACTTACGAATTAAGAAATACCTCACTGACCACTTGTGAGTCTAATCGCTCATTATGGCAGATGCATGTCAAAAAAGGGATTATTAAAGATCACGACATTATAAGCGCTAGAAACATGCAGGTAAGAGTTTTGCATGTTCCGATTTTTTGGTTCCCCTATTTCAAAGCTAAATTATCTACTCTACAAGATATCCCCGCCTACTATAGCTTTAGAACAGGGGGATCACAAAGACAACAATTTAGTTTAAGATATCTAGCCTACTCTTCACAATCTTTAAAAGCTTATTTGGAACTCGATTATTGGTATGCTAAAGTGGGAACTACGGGTCCAAGTGGATCGATTCAATTTGATTACAAAAATCAAACCTACCCACTCTCTTTTCAAGCCAATAACTTTTTAGCTTATGACATCAATGCTAGAGCCCATGATGGCATCCCTTCACCTTTTAACCCATTTAGACAACGATATGTGGGAGAAGCAAAAGCGGTGATTGCAAATAAGCTCTCCATCAACGTGCAGTACGAAAAGCTCTCTGATAGCCAAATTTTGCAGACTTATTTTAATAGATATTATTTTTTACATACGCCAAGGCACACGCAAATAGAAATGCGCATGCAAGAAAATCTGTGGATGTCTTATTTAAGATCAACTGTTCGCATTAACAACTTTGAAACCGTTGTTCAAGAATTTCCTGTTTTTTATTTCAATTTGCATCCCTTAAAACTTTGGAAAACCCCTTTCATCACCGATTTTACTTTCAATGTCGGTTTTCTAGATTATGTCTATGGAAACAACATCGATAATCAATATCGCAATTATCGCTCTCCCAGACTTGAAATTAAGCCCAAACTCTACCTTCCCATACAAATCAAAGGATTAACTCTTACTCCAAAAGCAGAATATGTTGGAATTGGTTATGGTCAAAGTTATTTAGGTCATCCCATTTGGAACTCTTTAGGTATTTTAGAGGCCGAAGCCAAATATCCTTTAAGCAGAATCTATCGCTCAAAATTGCGACATACAATTGAGCCTTATAGCTCCTATATGTTCATGACACTGCCAACTACCCCTTTTCAAAATCACTTCTTTTTTGACTCTGATGACGCTTATGCTAAAATTAACCAATTAAAAGTGGGACTGCGCAATTATCTTTACCTCAAGCACAATCAAAAAGTCTGGCAACCTTTAGAAATAGATCTCTATAGCTATGGTTTTTTTAATAATACAACGATTGGAAGCTACATTCCTAAAGGATATCTAGAGATCACTCAAAGACTTTCCAATTTTTTCATCTCTATGACATCTGCCTATAACTTTCAGCATCAAGAAATTGATTTTATCAATGTTAGAACAGCCTGGACTATTTCTGAAGATTTAGCTCTCTCTTTTTTATTCATGCACAGAAGCATCTATGATTATAAAAAAGCTAATTACCAAAGTTTTTTATTAGATGTTTTCCGCTCCCAAGCCTCTTTATTAAGCTCACCTTTGTCTGATAGACGCGATATTGTTCAAACGAAGTTATACTGGAGAGCAATGCAAAAAGTAATTTTTGAATTTGAATCCAGATCAGGTTGGAGGCGCATCAACACTCCACCATTTACTGAAATGTGGTTTAATGTGACTTTTTTGCTTCCTTGCAATTGGCGCTTAACGCTATCTCCTCAAAGGACGATCTCTCCAGAGCCGGGATCTAAAAACATTTGGAGATATACTATGAACTTGCAATTAGGGGGCAATCCACCGAAAAAAATGAAAGGCCCCTATCTTTTTTGGTAAAAGCTACTTTCTTTTGTGTTCGTCTTGATCATCATCAAGTTGATCTTCATCCAAGTCATCAAGCTCATCTAAATCATCTTCCATTTCCGCTTGATGATGCTTTGTGCATCCATGTGTTTTGCACTCTTTGGTACAATGATGATGTTGATTGGTGCTGCAGCCCTGATTCTGATCGCAGCAATTCTCTTTTTTAAGTTTCTTATGAGCAAGCCAAGCATCGATAGAAATCATACCTGCGCCGAAAAATAGAACAACTAGTGAAGCCATCAAAAATGAAAAACTTGGAGCTGATACAAAATAAAAAGGATTACTTAAAAAACTAAATAATTGAGTAGGGTGAGCAATCCAATAAGCACCTAACATGATAAAAGCAGTTACTAATGCTGCTAATCTACTAAAAAATCCAAAGAACAACATGGCTCCACAGACAAGCTCAAGAGTTGCGATCAAATAAGCAGTTGAAGCAGATAAACCTAAATCTTGAAAAAAGGCGATAAAGGCAGTTATATTAGCAAACTTATCGACTCCTCCGAAGAAAAAGAAAAAACCCCAGTAAAGGCGGATAGCTAAGAGTAAAAGAGATTGTAAAAAATTTGCAGAATGAGAGGTGCAATTGAAGATTTTCCTATCCATAAATACCTTAAAGTTTTTATATTGCCTTCAATTTGCCTTATAAGAGTCGCACTATTTAAATGCATCTTTTTTAAAGTTACAGCTGACTTGTTAACCAAAGTATTTAAAATTAATAATTTATGTTCAAAGAAAGCATTTTTGAGAACCCCCTAATTGAAGGCTCAAGAGCCTCTAAACCAACCGATCCTTGCGTTTTAGTCATCTTTGGTGTGACCGGTGATTTGACAGCTCGCAAGCTAATGCCCGCCCTTTACAATTTAGCCAAAGAAGGGCAATTGCCTTTAAACTTCTCATGTGTCGGTTTTGCTAGACGGGCAAAAAATAATCAAGAGTTTCGCCAAGAGATGAAAAAGGCAGTTAGCCAATATTCTAGATCCAAACCTTTGGATGAAGAGGTTTGGAATAATTTTGCAGAGCGCCTTTTCTATCATCAAAGTGAATTTGAAGATTCTAGTGGATATCAAAAACTAAAGCAAAAACTGAGCGAAATTGATCAACAATTTCACACTGCCGGCAACCGAATTTATTATCTAGCCACTCAACCGAGCTCTTTTACCTCCATTATTGAAAAATTATCTGAGCAAGGATTAATTTATCCTTATAATGAAGAGCAGGCTCCATGGTCTCGAGTGATTATTGAAAAACCATTTGGACACGACTTACCCTCTGCACTAGCTCTACAAAAAAACATCCTGCAATTTTTAGATGAAAAACAAATTTATCGCATTGATCATTACCTAGGTAAAGAATCTGTACAAAACTTACTTGTCTTCCGTTTTTCTAACGCTATTTTTGAAGCACTTTGGAATCAAAAGTATATCGATCATATTCAAATTACGGTTGCCGAAGATATCGGCATTGGAACAAGAGGACACTTTTGGGAAGAGACAGGACTACTTCGCGATATGATTCAAAATCATGTCATGCAATTACTCTCGCTGATTGCTATGGAGCCTCCGGTAAGCTTAGATGCTGATGCTATTCGCAATGAAAAAGTCAAAGTACTACAGGCCCTTCGCCCACTACCCAAAGATCAAATTGATGAATTTGCTGTTCGCGGACAATACGAAGAGAGCTTTGTCAATGGTCAAAAAGTACAAGGATATCGCGGAGAAGAGAATGTTAAACCTGAGTCAAATGTTGAAACGTTTGTAGGGCTTGAACTTGCGATCGACAATTGGCGTTGGGCGGGAGTCCCTTTTTATATCAGAAGTGGTAAAAGGTTACCTAAACGAACAACTGAAATTACAGTTGTCTTTCATCAAGTCCCCAACATTTTATTTTTGCAAAAGCAAAAAAAACACGAGCAAAACGTTCTTTCCATTCGCATTCAACCCAATGAAGGAATTGCACTCAACATTAACTGTAAAGTTCCAGGAATTGCCCTACCCGTTCAGCCCGTTAAAATGGATTTTAAATATGGCAATTATTTTGGACTAACTCCTCCAGAGGCTTATGAGAGGCTTATTTGTGATTGTATTTTAGGAGATACCACTTTATTTGCTAGAGGCGATGAAGTGATTGCTTCCTGGGAATTTATCACCCCTATTCTAGAACATTGGCAAAATAATCCAAAAGCTCCCCATATGTATAAAG
>CAZJSX010000180.1:0-584 GCA_964548845.1 uncultured bacterium
GCTCTCTATGATGATATTTTAAGCCTGCTTGAGGGGAAAAGGGGTGATGTGCCAACAGATGCTATAGAGTATATGCGCATTCAGCGATCAGGGACTTGCACTTGGAAAATGTTAAATGCCTATTTGCGTTATAACTTACCTTTAATTGAATATAAATTTTTAAAATTAAAAGCACGTTTAGATATATTTCAAAAATGGTTTGATTTAGAGCACTCTTTAGATTGTGCAAGCTTAAGTCAAAGTGTTTTAAATCGCTTTATAGTTAATCGACAGTTTGATAATCAAGTGAGTAATTCGCACTTTGAATTCTCAAGAGAAGATATTTTACTTTTAGGGATTTATAAAGTTCAAAAAACTTTTAATAAATATCACTTTTTACTTTCTCAAGAAGACATTAAGAAGTGTGAAACTTGGTATACCAAATTTACGGGCCAATCCATTTATAGCCAGCAAACTAAAGTTTAAAGAGCTTTTGAGTATTGCTAGTTGTCATTTGAGAGACTTTGCTCAAAGGAATACCTTTTATCTCTGCAATTTTTGCAGCAACATGGGGTAAAAATGAGGGCTCATTAACTTTACCTCTT
>CAZJSX010000180.1:594-4055 GCA_964548845.1 uncultured bacterium
GGGAGAGTCTGTTTCAATCAGCAAGTTTTCCATAGGAACCAAACGAGCCGCTTCTTGTAATTCAATGCTCTTTTTAAACGTCACAATTCCACTAAAAGAGATATACCAATCTCTTTTAACTAATTCTTTAGCGTCCTCTATTGTCCCTGTAAAACAATGTAAGACCCCTTGCTTTTTTTTTGGAAAATGCTGATCAATGATTTCAAAAAAATCTTGAAAAGCTTCTCGGCAGTGAATGATGATCGGCAGGTTACATTTTATAGCCAACTGCAAATAGCGGATAAAGAAGGTTTGCTGCAACTTCTTAGGTGAGTGTTCGTAGTAATAATCAAGTCCTGTTTCACCAATAGCAACTAGCTTTTTTTCATACGCAGCTTTTTCAAAATGCTCAAAGTAAATTTCACCCTCTAAAGTGACATCATGAGGTGTAGTAGATCCGGCATTAACTATTTGTGGGTGTAACTGAGATAAAGCAATTCCTCTTTGAAGAGTTTTTAAGTCCGTGCAGATATTGACAATCTGATTAACTCCGGCAAGCTTTGCTCTTTCAATATATTCTTCAATATTTGGATAGAGGTCATCGGAAGTTAGGTGGGCGTGTGAATCAATATACATATATCACTTGAAATAATAATAGATGTATAATAGAAACAAATAAGGCAAATGTCAAAAAGATTGATCAGCTTAAAAGTCTGATCATAAAAATTGACATTTCGCAAATTTGTTGATTTAATCTTTAATGATTTAAGTAGGGTTTAAAATGGCAAGTAGTTCAGAAATTTTTGGCAACATCATTTACGCATTTTTAGCAGCACTTTCAGTATTGAGCTTTGTCATCATTCTTTATAAAATATGGTTGACCAAAGTTCTTGATCGTCTTTCAGATCAAGTGGAGCGCTCTTATAAAGATCACCAACATACGATTTTGAGTATCGAATTAAAAAGTTCAGATAGACAAACAGGGGTTGTCAACCCACTGCTCACGATCTTTAATTTAATCAAGATTAACGCTATTAATTTACTTAAGAAAAATAAACAACTTTTAAATCCACAACATCCTGCCGCCAATTTTTTATCTTCTACAGATATTGAACAGCTAGGGACTCAAACGGAGATGTATATATTTTCTCAGAAGAAAAGCTTGGAAAAATATTTGTTTGTTTTATCGACAACTTTTAGTTTAGCCCCTTTGCTTGGGTTGCTTGGAACTGTCTGGGGGATCTCTGCTACTTTTAGTCAACTTCAAAACGCTGGGAATGCTTTGAGCAATGATGCTGTTTTAACAGCTCTTGCCATGGCACTTGGAACAACCATTTGGGGGATTTTAACAGCTATTCCTTCTCTTATTGGTTACAACTATTTAAAACACCGTATTGAAGATTATACCTTAAGAATGGACCAATTTTCGACCGACATGTTATTGAATATAGAAATGCAATATCGAGCAGTGGATGTAAAGTAACAAGTTATGCGAAAAAGAAATAGATCAAGAATATATCAGGCACAAGGTGAAGAAGATAAGATCAATTTAATGCCCTTAATTGATGTGATCTTTGTGATGTTAGTCATGTTTATTTTAATTGCTCCCATGATCAATATCGATCGAATCGAATTAGCTGATGGTGCTCCATCTATTCAACAAAGTAAGATGGATCAAACAATCACAATTCAAATTCGCTCGGATAAAACCTATCTTTATAATCAAAGAGAGGTCTCGCTTAAAGAATTATCGAGCTTGCTTGTTGATGCTAAAAAAAGATATCCCAATGCCATTCCTCAAATCATGCCTGACAAGAATGCACCATTTCAAACTTATGAAAATGTAAGGACAGCGACTAAAAATGCCGGGTTTGAATTTATTGATGTCAATTTGAAGCCCTCTTAATTTATGAGAGAAAAAACTAAAGTATTAAAATCGATTTTTA
Source organism: uncultured bacterium (assembly GCA_964548845.1). Lineage (GTDB taxonomy): Bacteria > Chlamydiota > Chlamydiia > Chlamydiales > JAAZZY01 > CAZJSX01. The sequence goes on from CAZJSX010000180.1 coordinate 2,520, forward strand.
TGCTTGTCATCACAGCACACTTGCTTGTGATCTATTTGTTTCATTTCAACCCGTTTCATACAAAACCTAAAAAGATTTTAGCTAAGCGGGTTTTAAAAGAAAATTTTCGGGTGATTGAAAAACCACAAATAGCGACAAGGGCAAGAGCTGCCACACCCTCTGTCAAACCTACTCCCCAAAAAACAACCCCTGTTGCAAAAAAAACAACTCCCCAGCCACCAAAAAACACACCCAAACCAACTGAGTTATAAAAAGAGACACAAGTTGCTAAAGTGGCTCCCTTGACCAATAATAAATCAGAGCAGAAGCCTATCGATAAATCACTTGCTAAAGATCTTTTAGATCAATGGCCACAAGAGATTGTAGTGGCAAAATCAACATCTGTAATTGAAATTCCAAAGGCTCTAGCTGCACTAGAGATTGAGAATTATGAAGTGAGCTCTTGTGGTTTTAGCGGAGCATCGTCGTCATATTCAGACACTCCTTATGGAGATTACTTGCTTGAGTTTATTGGAAATGCATTTCAAATTCGAAAAATTAAAGAAAATGGGCTCGTTCGTTTGGAATTCACTTTAAATAATAAGGGCGAGCTGCTTAATATAGATGTTAAAAGTTTTACAGATGTGCTATCAAAAGAAATAGTGATAGAAACAATGAAAAAATTAAAATATCCTCCGTTTTTTGGTGAATTAGTTGATCAACAAGAGCATACGTTTAAATCTTCAGTTAAAGCGCAATAGCATGATGAAATTCTTTTTTAGATTACTTTTATGTGTTGCTTTTCTCACTCAGTGCTTTGCTCTCCATGCCACTGTTAAAAGTGATGAGATGATCATTGAAGTTCCTTCTTTTAATTCTTTGACACCTGTTTACATCGATCCAGCGCAACTTCAATCAGCTGGCGTTTCTCAATCTTATTTACAGTCGCTACAAGAAGTTCTTCTTTTTGATTTTAGTTATAACGGACGGACTAAAGTTATTGCTGCAAAAGAGATCGATTCTCTTAAATCGAATCGCACAGCCTCTGATTGGAAAGCGCTAGGAGTTGCTTATGTGATTAAACCTGCTATTCGCGATGATTATCTCACTATATCGGTGTTATCGACACATGAAGACAAGATTTGCTATGCAGAAGATATTAAGCTTTCGCAAGATCTATCGTTAGATCGAAAAAAAATTCACATTTTTGCATACCGCCTGCATAAGCAGCTTTTTAACGAAGAGGGAATTTACTTAAATAAGATCCTTTATAGTTACAAAGCACGAAATGTGGCAGATCCTTATTATGAATCTGTTCATGAAGAAGTTTTTCAATGCGATTGGGATGGGACAAATCCGACTCAGATGACTTTTGAAAAAAGTCACTGCGTTAGCCCATATCCTGCATCGCTCAATAGAGACACTGAAGTGGATGGATTTTTTTATGTTTCCTATAAGCTAGGGCAACCCAAAATATTTTGGGCCCGCTTTAGTGGAGGGGCCCCTCAACGATTAACATACATTCCTGGCAATCAGTTTATGCCTGCAATGTCGTTA
>CAZJSX010000181.1:0-4025 GCA_964548845.1 uncultured bacterium
CTTGAGGGCGATAAGGAGCTCCTATATAGCAATTAGGGACTGAAAAGCATCCTTCGTGGTTTTGAATTTTTTCTTCTGACTGCCAGATAATAACAGGGTTAATTAAAACTTCAAAAGCTGCTCTCTCAATATTTCTATAATCATTTGAAGTATTTAAAATAATAATTTGATGCATTTCTCCGATCTGAGGAGCTGCAAGTCCAACTAGAACAGAAGATTTGTTTGTTTTTGAGGTGTCCGCTTCATAGCCGCATAAAAGGAGCATTTGATGTATTAAATTTTGGATTTTTTCGCTGGAGATCTCTTCTTGTGGCACCACTTTACATGTCTGAGCTAACCTTGGATCTGTTGGAGGGATAAAAGTGAGGGAAGCATGAGATTCTATAGAAACCGCCATAAAAATAAAAATACCTAATAAAAATTTTTTCATAAATTTACTTAATCTTTTCTTTAAGCTAAGGAAAGTCCTATTAATATTTCAAAACGGCCATAAAAGCACAACTTAATTATATAAGAGGAGATTTTATTTTTAATAAGTGAAGATGAAAAAAATCAATTTTTTAGTCTTATACATTCTTTTTTTAAATCAATTAAATGCTAAAGACACAATTTTTGGTTCATTGAAATAGCGAAAACTGCTATAGTACTTCATTAACTAAGATAATTATTTGCTACAAATAGAAATCGAATTAACTTCAGTAGAGCTGAGAGAGTTTCATTTTTTGTTTGAGAATAATTGAGAGTTTTTTTATTTTGTTTGCAGGTTTTAACAACAAGAGGCCGTTTTATGGATATTCAAAGATCATTGAGTTCTGCGTATGCATCAGTTACTAACTTTACACGTAACGTGGGAAATACTGTTTCTCATTATGGATCACGCGCAATTGAGCAAGGAAGATTAGGCGCTAATCATATCGTTTCTGAAGCAAAACACCGTCCTGGTGCCGCTGCTGCTACTACAGCTTTTGTGGCATTGGCTATTCTAGGTTCACTTTACATGTTTTCAGGATCAGAAGCTCCTGTTATTACTCCTGAAGCTCCTTCAGCCCCATAATTCATGACTAAAAAGCTTTTATATTAAAAGTTTTTTTCAAGAAGAGATATTAAGCAGAAAAGTTTTAACTTTTCTGCTTTTTTTTTACATGGAAGCTTTTTTGATTTTCTTTAGAATTAAGTTGGCTCTTAATTTTTTAGAGTCCATATCTTTACCCGTATGCATCAGTTGAATGAGATCATTTTTAGTCATAAAAATAAGCTCGTTGATATCTTGAAGTATTAATCCTTTAATCCAATCTAATTCGACACCGAGCTTACATAAGCTCAAAAGAGACAAAGCCTCACTGGCATCTAATTGGAAGGCATGTTTAAGGCTGCCATAGGCTTTACTCACTTTATCTTTTAGTGGAAGGCAGTCTTGTAATTGCTGACGCATCTCACGCTCTGCGATGACTAAATTAAGCGTTTGGCTCTGCATGACTTTGATTAAATGTTCTTCAGATACACCGATGGTCTGTAAGTTAGATAAAATGACAATATCGCCTAAAAAATTTTGATCGTTCGCTAAAAAAGAATCCCATTTCAAAAGATGCTTTGGCATTTTATTTAAAAACTGCTCGAGTTTTTTGCTATAAATCAAAGCAGGTAAATGTAAAAAAGTTTCAATATTTAAAGCTGTACCACAGCGGCTAATGTCGGAAGTTAGAAACCCAAAGCGAGAAGAGAACGCAAATTCGATTTGCTTGGAGAGTTGAGTCTCTATTTTTAGAAGTTTATTCCAGGTCTGCTCTAATTGATTTTTTTCGTCGATTAAACTTAAAACAATATGATCGTGTGCATTCACAAGGGCATGAAAACGTTTGCTTTGATCGACCACAATAGCGTCAGCTGCGTCTAAAGAAAAGTACTCTTCTGTCATCAAAAAATAGTCGAGCAACCGTTTTTTATCATCAAGGGTTAGATCGCTAATAAAATGAAAAGAGCTCTCTTTAAGAGCAGAGCAATTTAAAAGAGGGTTCCGAAGCATTTCTGAGATCTTTTTTAAAAAAAGAGGAGAAAGCTTATCTGGGAAAGCATGAGTTTTTAAATTGCGAAAGAGTCGCATTTGGCTAGTTAGCCAAATCGTATTTTTGTTTTTGATCCAGTTTTTTGAGATAAAAAAATCGGAGTCTATGACAGCATTCATGACTTAACAACCTTATTTTTTAGCTCTTTGATTTGATCTCTTATCCAGGCTGCTTGTTCGTAATTTTCTTGTAAAAGAGTTTCAGCTAAAGCTTCATTGAGCGCTAAGATTTTTAAATCGGGGCTAATTTTTTGTAGTTGTCCAGGTTTATGTCCAACGTGAGCAAGTATGCTCCCTTCTTCTTTAGCTAACTGAGGGTTTTGGTATTTAAGTTCTTGTAAGATAAAAGCTTCAAAAGTTTCATAGCAGGAAGCACAGCCAAGCAGGCCCCCTCTTTGTAATTCATTTGAAGAAGTCCCGCAATGTCCGCAGACAAGCTCTGATGGGAGTGTCGTGTGCGTTTTTTGTTGAAAATCAAGGGTTTGAGCAAGCAATGGGCAGGAGGCGCACATATAAAAGCATTGAGTCACCTTTTCTTTGACTTCGGTGTATTTAACCTCAATCGCTTTTTGACAGGCTGAACACTCAACTGGGCGTTCTTTAAAATCTTCTTTATTCATACTTTTTGAGTCTAAGCAAACAGAGATAATTCTGCCAAGGTATTTTCTCCTTATAACATTGACAAATTATCCCTTTTGGAATACCTAAACTTTAGAGAGGGGTTGGTATTTAGAGGGTTATTGTGGCTCAGTTTCGTAGAACTTCTATAAAAGGTCAGAAAAAAAAGCATAAGTCGGCGCTAGTTGGGGACTTAGTGGAATCTGGAGCTTTGATTTTTACTAAGACCACTTTTGATATGACAACAATTCAAAAGGGAGGGGGCTTTTGGAGGTTCTTAATTCGCATTGTTCAATGGTTTAGATGGTCCAAACTCAACGGAGATCCCTCAACAATTACCCATGTCGATGGCTGGGATGGGCAAGTGGCATTTGGCTCTGATTTATGTGATCCAGAGGGTGGGGGATTAAATCGCCATAATTTACCCATTGTTCCTCATTGCTTCATCAGATCCAATTCAATAGGAACTGAACTTCAATCTTTAAGTGATGAGACAATAGAAATTATCACTAAAAAAAGAAATTGTAGAGTTTTAAAAATAGAAGAGCTGGCAGTTGGTGATTATGAAGTGATTCAGTTGCCAGATCCACTAAGACTTGATTTTTTATATTACCAAGAGCGCTTTCGCAATGATGATATCAAATATAGCTTAACTAAAGCTGCTAAATCTGCTTTTGCAAAATCTAAGTTTAATGATGTTGTGAAAATCTCAGCTTTGGCTGATGGGATTTATTGTTTGATGGGTGAGCCTTTTCGCGACTCTGCGGGTGGTGTTATTGAGGTGTGCTGCTCTTCATTTTTAGCAAAGATACTGATGGCCATTGAGCATAAGTTGAAACTGGAAAAAATTTTATTTCTTGCAAACTTTGAATTTTCAGCTAAATGGAATTTAGATTTTAAACATCTCAAAAGAGGTTTTACAAAGCTTAATGAATTTCATAATGAGCTTCGAGCATTGGAAAAGGAATTTGATTTACAGTGGCAAGAGTTGAACCAAAGCAATTCAAAAAGCAAACAGTCACTTTTAATCTATCTCTGCGTAGAGTTTGAAGAAAGACGAAGTTATATGCTTAGAAAAATTAGGAAACTAAGTGAAAACATTGCCAAAAGAATTTATTCCATGGCACAAGAATTCTATAAAAGTGGTTGCTATAACCGCTTTATCGACACACAAGATGACCCTCTGGTTTTTACTTTTAACCCAGAGTGTATTACGCCTGCTAACCTTTATCACTTTCTTTATGAAAGATCAGAAGGGAAAAATGAGCCTTGAAGGATTTGAACCTTCGACCCTCTCATTAAAAGTGAGATGCTCTAACCGGACTGAGCTAAAGGCTCATTTTAT
>CAZJSX010000182.1:0-4025 GCA_964548845.1 uncultured bacterium
CCTCACCGAGTTGAGTTGTATATTTTCCCAGATCTCTCCAGCGGGAATTAGGGTCGGAGGTGTGAATTTTTCGGACTTCATTAATGTAGGCATCTAAAGAGAGGTCGACGGTTTCCGTTGCCAGGTTAATTGAGGGTCTAACGGTTTTATGGGAGGCTTGAGTTGATGCAAGGGAAGTTTGTCCATATTCTTTAGCTAGCGATTGAAAGTTCATATCTTCAAAAAAGGTCACCATTTCTGAAGAATTAGGGGTTGTTAATAAATAATCATTTTCATTGTGTGAAATTTCAATGTCAGTGGCAAGGCTCACTAGCTTTCTGCTAATCTCTAACTGAGGAAGATGATTTAAAAAGATCTCTTTTTTTTTGTCGTTAAGATAAACCTCGGGCGTCTGGATGATTGCGTCTAAAGTCTTGGCTTTGTCTAAAAGTTCTTGCGCAGTTTTTGGGCCAAAGCCTTTAATCCCTGGAACATTATCTGAACTATCTCCCACAATGGAGAGATAATCTTTAATTTGAGAAGGCCAAACTCCAAAATGAGTCATGACCTGATTGGCGTCATAAACTAAATTGTCTTTATTTGTGTTTAAGATAAAAATATTATCAGAGACAAGTTGGAAAAGATCTTTATCGCTACTACAGATATAGACCTGTTTTTGATTCTTCTCTGCCCAAAGAGCAATTGTAGCCATAACATCATCGGCCTCCACATTGGGAAGGCGCAAAACAGGGATATGGGCTATTTTACAAAACTCATAGGCCCAATCTAATTGATGAGGTAAATCCTCTGGGGGAGCTTGTCTATTGGCTTTGTATTCGGGATAAATTGCTGTGCGAGTTTTTGTATTGTTAGGGCCATCAAAAACGGCAATCATGTGCGTTGGCTTGAAATCTTGCATGAGCTTTAAGACGGAGCGGACAAAGCCATATAAGGCATTTGTCGACTCTCCCGTCTTTCGGCTCAAATTTCTAATGGCATAATACGATCTAAAAAGATATCCCAGCGCGTCTAGGATAAAAAGCTTTTCCATAAATTATGAGGCCGAATCTACGGGCAGTGCTAGAACTTCAAATTGAGTTGGAGATTGAAAGCGCACAAGATTATTTTTAAGATAATCGACCGCTTTTGGCTGGCGAAGCATCATCTGACTCATTCTAAAAAGATCTGAAAGTCTCATTTTAGGTTGCATTTGAATCATTTGATAATTGTCTCCATCAATTTGTGCAGCTTTTGCAAGCATTTCAACGACTTCATCGTATTGGTAGCCGGCTCCATCAATATAGCCATAGGCTTCAGCTTGTGGTGCATAATAGACTTCAGCGCCATAAGTATTAATTAATAATTCAGGAGTTAGCTTAGGTCTTGCTTGTGAGACAACAGAAACAAATTGAGCGTAAGTTTGGTTGACAATGTTTTGGTAAGAAGCGCTGCTGTTTTCACCCCAAGGCTGGAAAGGATTCATTGCGTCTTTATTTCTTCCGGCAGTTAAAGTTTGGTTTTGTACTCCAATTTTTTGCATGCCTTGTGAGACGTTAAAGAACATCCCTATAACGCCCACTGAGCCAACCATACTTGTTTCGCTAGAATAAATTTTATCTGCTGCACAGGCGATATACATCCCACCAGAGGCGCACAGTCCATCGACATAGGCATAGATCGGGATTTGGTACTGAAGAGCATATTGCTTTAATGCATAGTAGATTGAGCTAGACGCAGAAGAACCGCCACCTGGCGAGTTAATATAGAGCAATATCCCTTTAATTTTTTGATTTTTTAGTGGTCCTGATCTCGATTCATTTAGAATAGCGACGACATCATCAGCAGAGACACCACCTTTTCCGGCAATTTCACCTACAATATCCACTCGCAATAAAAGGGGTTGGTGAGATGTGAAAGCGTATTTGCGACCATTCGTATTAGGGATGACAATATCAAAAGTAGAAGTATCGGTAGCTTTAGAATTTTGCCCCGCACCGATGACAAATAACACTAAAAAAAAGGCAATAAAAATGCCTATAACCGCAAAAAAAGAAATGCAAAAAGAGCGAATGACCGAACTAAATAAAGATTCTCTAACTAGCTTCATGGCGTTCCATCGTGTACAATTAAAAAAAAATAATGTATCCTCTTTTTATAATTAAAAGGCAATGAAAAATAATTTTAACGGCAAGGTGATTGTAAATATGGAATTTTTGAAAGGTTTTTTACAGCATAGTTTGGGTGTTTTGTTAGAAGAAGTTTTTATCATTCTTTTAGCGATTGCCCTTAGTGTGCTTTCTAAATACATTATGAAAAGTATTTACAAGCAGGTTAAAAAAATTAGAGGACAAGAGCTCCCAGAAAAATTTATTTCAAAGGCCTTAAAGCCCATTTACGTTATGATCTGGTTGATTGGCCTTTCTTATTTAATCTACGTTTTTATCGTTCGCCTACAGATGCAGAATGATTTTGAAAGTAGCTTTAGTCAATTTAGAAATATGGTCATTATTATCTGTATGACTTGGCTCTCGTTTGAAATCAAAGGGCAAGTGCAATATTGCTGGCTCAAAAGAGGGGATGCTCTAGGGCATGCCGATCATACAAATATTAGTCTTATTTCAAAGCTCTCATCATTTACTATTATTTTAATTGCACTTTTGATTTTGCTCGATACGTTGGGAGTGCGCTTAGGTGCCTTGATTGCTCTGGGTGGAGTTGGTGGAATTACTATTGGCTTTGCTGCAAGAGATGTCTTTGCTAATTTCTTTAGCGGTATGATGATCCATATTACTAGACCTTTTAATGTCGGAGATTGGATCTTTACCCAAGATCAGACTATGGAGGGGGTCGTTGAACATATCGGCTTTTATATTACTAAATTTATGGGGATGGATAAGCAGCCCTTTTATGTCCCCAATTCGCTATTTTCTTCTAAGGTGATTGTTAACGCCACAAGAATGACCCATCGTCGCTTTAAGCATACTATAGGTCTTCGTTATGAAGACTTTGATCTAGTTGAAAAAGTAATTAAAGATCTTCAGCATATGATAGATCACCACCCTGATGTCGATCCGAATATGCAAAACGTGGTGGACCTAGTCGAATTTAGCACGTCTTCATTAGATATTTTAGTAACTGCCTATAGCAAGAAAACTGCTCAAAAAGAGTGGCTTTATGTTCAAAAAAAGCTTTTAATGGAAATTGGTCGAATTGTTAATCGTCAAGGAGCTGAAATGGCTTTTACAACCTCAACAGTTTATTTATATAATAAAAACGATTAGTTAATATAAAAAAGGACGCTTTTATAACCTTGAAGATTAATGTTTGAAAATTATATGATTCAGATTAAGTAATCTAGGGTTAAATCTTAAGCTTTTATGGAGCCTTTTCTCACATTAATGGCAGCCCACGCTGATTGGGCACATTGGTTGTTTTTCTTTATCTTATTAATGGCTGGCTTTAGTTTTCCCATTAGCGAAGATTTGATTGTTTTAGCTAGCGCTGTGGTTGCTGCAACAGTGATCCCTACTAGTGTCTATAAGCTATTCATTTTTGTTTTTTTAGGTTGTTATTTATCGGATTGGATAGCCTATTGGATGGGAAGATCTCTAACACCTTGGCTTTTAACTAGAAAGTGGTTGAAGTTCTTGGTGAATAACAAAAGAATGGCTAAGGTCAATCAGTTCTATGATAAATATGGGATGTCCACATTGTTTTTTGGGAGATTTATCCCTTTTGGCATTCGCAATGTCTTATTCATGTCGGCCGGAATGGTCAAAATGAACTTTTTTAAGTTTGCCGTTGTCGATGGCTTATCTTGTCTTATTTCCAATACTATTTGTTTTACACTGACCTACTCTCTGGCAGAAAATTATTCCATCGTTTTGAAGTACATAGGTAAAGCACATATTTTAATTTTTAGTGCTTTTATTATGTTTACTATTGGCCTGATTTGCTATAAATATTACAAATATAAAACAAAAATTAAAGATACTTCACTATAGCCTATGCTGACATTGTCCAATGCTCTCACATTGCTTCGATTG
>CAZJSX010000183.1:0-4018 GCA_964548845.1 uncultured bacterium
TGTAAAAGAAAGGTTGGATGTTTGGAGCATCCAACCAATTGGAGGTGGAGAGAATCGAACTCTCGTCCTAAGCCCACTCTATATCAGTATCTACATGCTTATCATCTTAATTGTGACGACTAAATCTAATGTAAGATGCCCCATTCCAACTTAGCCGGCTTTTTAAAATCTCGAGCTTATTCTAAAAAAACTAAATCCTAAAAGCTCACACCAAGTTAATGACGATAGTTCCAAGACCCTTGGTCCAATCCTGGGCTATCGAGCTCAAACAGCGGTTAGGCTGCCATTGCTATATCATTATTACGGAAATCACCGAAATGACCAGTAACAACGTTATTTTGCTTGTTAGCATTTATATGTGTGCCAGATTATTTAGGAGGCCAACTGACGTCCTCCGCATGCAACTAATACTTTGTGTCATAGTCGAAACCATTACACCCCCGTATTTGTTATATAACATCTTATCATAAAATAGCTTATTTTTAAAGATCGTTTTTTAATTAAGAGATTCCGAGGGTGAAATCTTTAGGGATTGATCTAATAGAATAAATCCTGTAAAAGGGTGCTCTATGAATTTTTTATTCTTTTTAAAGCAATTTCTTAAAGATTTTAAGCAAACTGGGGCTGTTTTACCTAGCTCTAAAGCTTTGACTAAAAAAATGCTCAAAAACATCAATTTTGACCGTCCTGTCAAAATTGTAGAGCTTGGGCCTGGAACGGGCTGCATGACCCGTGAAATCTTAAAGCGCATGCATCCTAAGTCAGAGCTGATCTGCGTCGAAATTAATCCTGATTTTTGTGAAAGACTTAAACAAATTAAGACTGATAAGAAATTTTCAGTTTTACAAACCTCTGCAGCGGATCTGGCAAGCCAAATTGACACTCATTCCATTCACTATGTTGTTTCAGGATTGCCATTGGCTAATTTTAGAACTAATGAAGTAGAGTCTATTTTTGGGTCGATCCAAAACATCTTGAAAGCTCAAGGTAGCTACATTCAGTTTCAATATACTCTGCGTTTAGATGAGACCATCAAGCAATATTTCTCAATAGTCATCAAAAGCTTTTCTCTCTTCAACTTCCCACCTGCTTTTATCTACTCTTGTTCTTACTAAAGAACATTTGCAGCTAATGCTGATAGCTCTGATCGCTCAGTCACATCAAATGTCATATGACCAAAGATCTTATGGTTGCGGAATTTTGAGATCGCAAAAGTTAAACCATTGGTATCGATATCTAAATACGGATTGTCGATTTGTGTAGGATCCCCTGCAAGGATAACCTTAGTCCCCTCACCAGCTCTTGAAATCACAGTCTTGATCTCATGGGGAGTCAAATTTTGCGCCTCATCAATAATGATAAACATATTTGGCAATGTTCTTCCACGAATATAGGTTACCGCTTCAAGCTCTAACTTTTGGCTCTCTTTAATCCAGCGCAGATTCTCTTGGTTTTCTTCTTCTCCACCTGATGATCTGCATAAATACTCCAAGTTATCATAGATCGGTTGCATCCAATGGAAAAGTTTTTCTTCTTTAGTTCCCGGTAGATATCCAATATCTTTTCCAAGAGGCATAATAGGTCTACTAACTAAAATCTTTGCATATTTAGCTTCATCAAAAACTTTCCTAAGAGCACAAGCTAGCGCTAGCGCTAGCAATGTTTTACCTGTACCGGCTTGACCAACTAGAGTCACTAATTTGATCTCGTCTTTGAGTAAAAGATCTAAAGCGCATCGCTGCTGCATATTACGAGGCTTAATACTCCATAGATCTTGCGGAAGAGCTTTTAATGCTGTGATTTTTTTATGATGTTTGTCATAGCGACCTACTATATTGGTCTCTTGGCCTGCTGATAAAATACAATATTCGTTCGTTATAATTTGAGGATCTTCATGAGAGACCACTCCGTCTTTTAAGAAAAGATCGATCTCTTTTTGAGAGACTTGAATTTTTTTTATCCCAGTATATAGATCTTTATGAGATATCGAGTTATTCTTATAATCTTCAGAGTGAATTCCAATCATTTGCGCTTTTAAACGAACTGCAAAATCTTTGGTAATCAAGCTAATGTTTGGTCTTTCTTTAGAGATCAGATGAGCTGCATATAAGACTTGGTTTTTATTGGAACTTTTGTCGAGATCAAAATGACCACTAGGCTCGTTTTGATGCTTTGATAAAATTTAAACCGAAGAGCCATTTTATAATTTGACTCCTTAAACTAAATCCATTTGCTGGCAACGATTTTTAATCTGATCGAACGAGCGCATCACAAGCCTAGCATTTCTCCCTAAATCATTAGGCAGACGCTTCATATTATCTAACTCTTCAATCACAGCAATAGGTATAATAATATCGCAATCTTCGAAACTCTCGAGTGCTTTTGGATCATATAATAAAACGTTAGTATCGATTACGATAGTTTTTTTCTTCATCACTAGTCCCGTTTGATAATCAAATAAAATTTTAACGTTATTAGATCTTGCTTTTTACTCCAAGAGAAAAAGCAATTAATACATCATTACGCAATAGGTTAACATTAAAATATTTACGAAATATACTTGCAGACTAAAGTTTAGACTGCTAAATTGTTTGTAAGTTATTTTAAAAACCTTTATAATATAGTTAGAAAATATTATAATAAATATAAAGCTTGATAGAAGTTATCGCTTTTTAGGGAGGTCCAATCATGCAATTCATCATTAACGAAAAGATCTTAAGCATACCACCTTATATATCAACGACTTGGGATAATGTGTGCTCTTTACATATCGAACGCGGAATCCAAGGAAATAGCCTAGTTATTACCTTAACTAATGGAGCGTCTATTCCTGTTCCTAATCTGGGCCCAGACATCCTAACAAAGGTTTTTCATACCCATACCCTATTTATCAGTACTCAGACTAAGCAAAAGCCACAAGAGCCCTCAAATAAAATGCTGAGCATGGAAAACATGATCGGTTTGGGCTTCCCAATGAAGCTTGGCGCTAGCGGGATCGAAGGGCTGGGAGCTGCTATTCAACACAATCCAGAACAGGCCAACTCCCCTGATTTACCAAAAGAAGTCCTCGATAAAATTTCTGCTGTTGCTAAAATCATGGATGCCGACCAGAGCCTCACTCAGTCGCTAAAAGCAGAGCCTCATTGCAATTGTATTCATTGCCAAATTGCTAGAGCTATTGCAGGTGAAATTAAAGAGAATAAGGCTCAAGAAGAAGAAGTTACTGAAGAAGATCTTAAATTTAGAACTTGGGATATTACTCAATCTGGGGATAGACTTTATACGGTGTCCAATCCATTAGATGAGCGCGAACATTACAATGTCTTTTTAGGTGAACCTTTAGGTTGCACTTGTGGACAAAAAAATTGCGAGCACATCAAAGCTGTTCTCAATACATAGTGTCATGACTCCCCTTCTTTGCAACTTCAGTCGAAAAGTGAAGTAGACTCAAGTTGCATTCTATAGATATTTACTAGAGATATAATTTTGCTTTTTACCACTAAACAATAGATCCTGATCTTGCTCATAAAAATCTAAAAAGTTTATTGAGAAAAAACTTTGAAAAAAGTACTCTGCTATTAGTTAAGTTCAAATATGACTTTTAGGAGTTTTTTCTATGAAACGTTTAGTGTTTCTCTCTTCGCTCACATTGAGTTTGTTAAGCATAACTCCTTGCGGAGCTGAACAACCAAAAATTGAATCTGTATCTCAAACATTTGAGCCATTTACTGCTAAAATTGTGGGCAGTAAAGTGCGTCTTCGACTTTCCCCTTCTTTAGAAGGACATATCGTCAGAGAAGTCAATAAAGGCGAGATGTTTGCAGTTGTTGCTGAAACTCCAGAATACTACGGAGTTAGACCATCAAATGATTTGAAAGCATACATCGTACGTACACATGTTTTTGAAAATAAAGTAGAAGGTAATCGCGTTAATGTTCGCCTTCAGGCCAATGTTGATGCTCCTGTTTTAGCACAACTGAACTCAGGCGATGCCGTTACTCCTCGCGCATCAGACACT
>CAZJSX010000184.1:0-4003 GCA_964548845.1 uncultured bacterium
AGCGGTGGTTGTTGAGGATTTTAATCCGAAAGGCTAAAAATTAACCAAAAGATACGAAAACTTCCAAGCTCAAATCGTTTCGCATGAAATTGATCACCTTCATGGAATTCGCTTTCCTGAGCGATTAAATTGTGAACAAGAGCTTCATATCGTTTCTGAAGCCACAAATTGGGCTGAATATAAAAAAAATTGGAAGAATTGGGATCACTGCGCCTCTTTTGATAAGTGGCAACAACTGCGCAATAAAAATTATAATGAATAGCTAGAGAGATAGTTGTTAGATTTATTGTCAAAAAAAATATTTAACCATAGATTTTATTTAAAGTTATCAGCTAAAATTCAAAATCTTAGAGTTTAGTAGACAATTTTTTCTAACTCATTTAAAATCTTTACCAATATCATGAATTTAAAGCTTTTATCTCCATTCTTTTAAATTCCAAAAATAAGCATAGATTATGACAAATACCGATTTAGAACAGTCTTTCAGTCGCCAGCATCAGCAAAAAATTGAAGAAATTATAGCTGTAGCCAAAGAACAAGGATATATCACATACGAAGAGATCAACGACACTCTTCCTATGTCTTTTGATTCTCCAGAACAGATTGACCAAATGCTCATTTTCTTGAGTGGGATGGATATTCAGATTCTCAATCAATCTGAAGTGGAAAGACAAAAAGAGAGAAAAAAAGAAGCTAAAGAAATTGAAGTTCTAGTCAAAAAAGGGGAAAGTACAACTCCTGATGACCCAGTGCGGATGTATCTTAAAGAGATGGGTTCTGTCCCTCTTTTAACTCGTGAAGAAGAAGTTGAGATTTCTAAGCGTATTGAAAAAGCGCAAATGCAAATCGAACAGATTATCATGCGTTTTCGCTACTCTACTCGCGAAGCCATTGCTATCGGTCACTACTTAATTCAAAGTAAAGAGCGTTTTGATAAAAGTATTTCTGAGAAAGAAATCCCTGATAAAGTAGCTTTCATTAAGCGCTTACCTAAACTTTGCCAACTCTTACAAGAAGAAGATCGTCAACTTGAACAACTTCTTTTTGAGATCAAAAAAGCAGATTTACAGAAAAATCAACAGATTAAGTTAATTGATCAAATTGAAAAAAATCGTATACGCACACAAGCCTATTTGAGACAGTTTCACTTTAGATACAACATTACCGAAGATTTCGGTGAAGTTATTATCAGAGCCTATGAGCGCTTTTTAACTTTAGAAAAAGAAGTGCGCGATTTATCTGGAAGAGCTGAACGCAATAAGTTTGCAGCAATGAAACTACAAGCGACCACACGCAAGCTTCAAAAAAATGAGCTAGCAGCTGGACGGACCATCGAAGAATTTAAAAAAGATGTCCGCATGCTTCAGCGTTGGATGGATAAGAGCCAAGAAGCTAAACGAGAAATGGTCGAATCAAACTTGCGCCTCGTGATCTCTATTGCAAAAAAATACACCAACCGCGGTCTTTCTTTCTTAGATTTGATTCAAGAAGGAAACATGGGATTAATGAAAGCTGTAGAAAAATTTGAATACCGAAGAGGTTATAAGTTTTCTACGTACGCCACTTGGTGGATTAGACAAGCGGTGACAAGAGCTATTGCTGATCAAGCTAGAACGATCCGTATTCCTGTTCACATGATTGAAACCATCAACAAAGTGCTCAGAGCCGCTAAAAAATTGATGATGGAAACTGGAAGAGAACCAACTCCTGAAGAACTAGCAGATGAAGTTGGCATCACGGTTGATCGCGTTCGTGAAATCTACAAAATAGCCCAACATCCAATCTCACTTCAAGCGGAAGTGGGTGATGGTGGAGATAGTCAATTTGGAGACTTTATTGAAGATACAGGTGTTGAATCACCTGCGGAAGCAACAGGGTACTCTATTCTAAAAGACAAGATGAATGAAGTTTTAGAAACGCTAACTGATCGAGAAAGAACCGTTTTAATACAACGTTTTGGACTTGCAGATGGCAAACCTAAAACTCTTGAGGAAGTCGGTGTTGAATTTAACGTTACGCGCGAGCGTATTCGCCAAATTGAAGCGAAAGCTTTAAGAAAAATGAGACATCCGATACGATCTAAGCAGCTCCAAGCTTTCTTAGATCTACTCGAGACGGACTAAATGCCCATAAATGAAATCGACATTGCTAAGCACCTTAAAAAAGGGAGCTTGCTGTTTCAAAATCAAAGCCAATTTGAAGAAAGAGCGCAGCAATTGGAAATGCTTCGGGCCATTATCCAAGCTTATGATAAAGATCAAATCGCCTTTATTGAAGCAGGAACTGGTGTCGGAAAAAGTTTAGCCTATCTTTTACCTGCTTTATATAACAGCATCGAAACGGGTGAAAAAACGGTGATCTCTACTCATACGATCACTTTGCAAGAACAACTTTTGCACAAAGATATCCCTAATATACTAAAAGCTCTTAATTTAGATGTTCAAGTTGCTTTAGTCAAAGGAATGGGCAATTATCTTTGCCTGCGCAAGCTCCACGATCTCATCGATAGCCCTTCACTTTCAGCTGCATGGGATCCTCACGAGCTCGTTGAAATGCAAGAATGGTCTAAATCCACAACTGACGGCTCTTTGACTGATTTAAAAAAGCTGCCTAAAAAATTAGGATGGGAAAAAGTCAACTGCGAATCTGATGCCTGTTCATTTGTAAAATGTCCTCACTATAAAGAGTGCTTTTTCTTTCAAGCGCGCAAAAAATGCAAAGATGCTTCTCTTTTAATTGCTAACCACTCGTTATTATTAGCCGATCTACTCTCTAAAGATGATGACTTGCAACAAGGGGCCATTTTACCAGAGTATGAACGTTTAATCTTGGATGAAGCCCACACTTTTGAAGATATTGCAAGCCAAGCACTCGCTCAATTTTTCTCTTTTCAAACTCTTTTAAAAAAACTTCACGAACTCGTTGCCGAAAAAAGTAGTGTGGGTAAAATTCAACAACTCAAAGCTATTTTCTTTGAATACCCTCATGATATCGACGAAAGTTTATTGCAAAAAATATCTGCCGATCTTTTTGCTGAAAAAGCAATCACGCAGTCAATGGCACTCGAGGCTTTTTCAACCCTTAGTGAATTTTTAAATGAAAACATACCTGCAAAAAATTCAGAGAGCACTTATGAGAAAATTAATCTTTCTCAAGAGCTGAGATCCCATCCTAATTTTGAAAAAGTCCAAGATTCATTTTTACATTTAACCAAACAACTAAAAAACTACGCAACATTACTGGAGATCACCTTAGAGCAATGTCAAGAAGTCAAAAGCTTTAAGACACATAAAAAGCTGCAAAATATCTTAGTCGATACACTTGCTATTGCTAAATTTTTCGGTAAAATGGCTGCCACCTTAACCGATTTTTTTAAATCGAATACGATCGATCACAACATCTATGTCATTGAATGGGACACAAGCAAAGCGTTTTCTACAATTCACCTTTTTATCATCCACTTAAAAGTGGCAGATATTTTAGCTGAAAAACTTTTCTTGCCCCGATATTCAACAGTATTATGTAGCGCGACTTTATCGCATGCTAATCACTTTAAATTCATTCAAAACCAACTTGGCTTTGAATCCCCTCTTTTAAAAGAAAAGCCTTATATTGAGAAAATCTTAAGCTCTCCTTTTGATTATTCTAAACAAGTGCTTTTAGCTATCCCCTCGCACATACCAGATCCAAGAGCACCTACTTATTTAAAAGAAATCTGTGATCATATTTTAAATGCTCTCAAAATCACTAAAGGGGGTGCTTTTATCCTCTTTACTTCATATAAACTACTCGATCAATGCTATCGCATCTTACAAGCCTCTTTAGAAGAGGCTAATCTCATTACCTTAAAGCAAGGCGATGAAAGTCGAAACACTCTTCTCGAGCTCTTTAAAGGGCATCCCAATGCTGTTTTATTTGGCACTGATACTTTTTGGGAAGGAATTGACGTTCCTGGTTTTCACTTAAGACTTGTCATGATTACAAAGCTCCCTTTTCCAGTACC
>CAZJSX010000185.1:0-3935 GCA_964548845.1 uncultured bacterium
CTTTAGTAGGCAGAGACAGTAAGTCATCCTCTTTTTATGAACTCTTACAGAATCTCGATAATAATTTAGAAAATGTCTTACACCTATTTGAACTTATTGAAGATTTGGCCAAAGCTCATAAGAAAGCCAAATTGTCACCTAACGACCCTCGTACTCAAGGCTATATCTCAAAAGCCTTTTCCCCCTATTTAGAAAGTCACGGGGAAACACTACGAAATGATCAATTACAATTACAGTACCACTTTGTCGATAATTATGCCTTTCAAACCTCCTTATTCAATCTGCTCAAATCTTCTAATGCTCCATCGATAATTAGAACATAAGTTATTAATATAAAGCGTGTTGAAACAACAGCCTTTCATTAAATTCGTTGACAAAAAATTAATATTTTGCTACAATAAGTTTATGGCGACTATAAACAACACAAATAATATACAATCTCTTGATAACCACTACCTAAGAGCTGATGGAGTTCTTGAGGAGAAAAAGACCACCCTTTTGGGAAGGTTTGTACAGTGGGTCAAAATTGCGTGCAATCCTAAGCTTTATAAAGCTGATAGCGTAGTGAAACGTCATATTTTTAACATTTCAACAGGCAACAACCCCGCTAGTTTACAGAATCGACATGTAGAGCTTCTAGTCAGTAAACTTAAAGGGAAAAACACCTCACCAGAGCATGCTCAAAGCATCAAAACTTATAATTTAGCAACGAGATTCTTTTCTTCAATTAGTCGTACGAGTTTAGAAAACGTAAAACCTACAAGTGACACAAGTCCGTATGAAAAAAAGATGATCATATTTAAGAATGGCTTTAAAGCCAGCGGATATACGAATAATGAATTCATTGAGGAAGTTGCGGGCTATTTGAGTGGAAGTGATCATATTATTAACCGCCTAGACGATTTGAAAGAAGAAGAACAATTACCTTATTTACTTGATTTGATCGAAGATTTTAAACAGCTCCATGAATCAATATACAAAGTTAACACATCTTTTCCAGAATCTCTAAAATTTTGTGATGCATGGCACGAACTAATTGATTTATGCAGATGTTCCTCTCCTAATACAGGTGAGAAGGATCCATCTAAAACAGTACAATTTTCTCTCAATTCTTCAAATTCACAACCTACATCACGCTTTAATTCCTGGATGCCAAGTTGGATGGGGGCCGCAAGCAGACCTAATCGATATAATGACTAAACTTATAATTCGACTTAAACTCCTGACTAGTTGTTAAAGAGCTCTGTAATTCTTCAAGTTTTCTAAGTTTTACTTTTTTTACATTCAAATAAGTGTAACTCTCAATCTTCAATCTAATTGACACCTATCGATTTATTTTATTTCCTCGCTTAGCCGTAATTATTTCACATCAAACAACACCATAAACAGCAGAAAGTCGACATTAAAAATACCGAGTTTGTAAAAAAAAAGAGAGAATAATTGCTTATTCTCTCTTTTTTTATCTCAATATTTTTCTAAAGACTACTTATTTCCATCAAGAGCCAGCTTGCCATCAAGCCTCGGCTTTGGAGGTGGTTCAATAGCTCCTGCTGGCCTTTGAAGCTCTTCAGCTTTTTTAAGCCTGCCACGCTTCTCATCAGCAGTCCAAGTGTTATTAGTGATCCTCTTGACATCTTCAGCATCTAAAGTTTCAAACTCAATGAGCATGTCTGTCATCAATTGAACTTGCTCTTTTTCATTTTTAACGATGTCTACGGCTCTGTGATAAGCTTCATCGATCATCTTTTTAACTTCTTGGTCAATTAGCTGAGCTGTCTTTTCAGAGTATTTTTTTTCTCCACCTGAAGAAAATCCTGGATAATAAGATTCTCTTGGACCATCATCTAAGGCAACATTTCCAAGCGCTTCACACATCCCCCATTCACAAATCATGTTTCGGGCAATGTGAGTTGCTCTTTCAATATCATTTTGAGCACCTGAAGAAATATCACCAATAAAGACCTCTTCAGCAGCTCTTCCAGCTAATAGAACAACCAGTTGGTCGTACAATTCTTTTTTCCACCAGCTGATTCTGTTTTTTAATGGTAAAAAGTGAGTGGCTCCTAAAGAGAATCCGCGAGGGATGATCGTCACTTTATCAACAGGATCGGCATGCTCCACTTTTAGTGCAGCAATAGCGTGTCCAGACTCGTGAATCGCTGTTGTTCTTTTTTCTTCTGGAGAAATTTCTAAGCTTCTGCGCTCTTTACCATAACGAACTTTATCAGCAGCTTCTGCTGTATCTTGTCCAGTTACTGCAGCTCTTCCTTTACGAGAAGCAATGAGTGCGGCTTCATTTAGAAGGTTCATCAAATCAGCACCTGATGATCCTGCTGTTCCTCTGGCTATTGCCATTAAGTCAACAGATGGATCGAGTTTAATTTTGCGAGCGTGAACTTTTAAGATTTCATAACGCCCCTTAACATCTGGTAAATCAACAACAATACGTCTGTCAAAGCGACCTGGACGAAGTAATGCTTTATCCAAAACGTCTGGTCTGTTGGTTGCAGCTATTAAAATCACCCCTTCATTTGATCCGAAACCATCCATCTCAACAAGAAGCTGGTTTAGTGTTTGCTCTCTTTCATCATGAGCGCCGCCAACACCTGCAGCTCCTCTTTGGCGTCCTACGGCATCAATCTCATCAATAAAGATGATACAAGGGGCATGTTTTTTAGCTTGATCAAACAAGTCTCTAATACGACTAGCTCCTACCCCAACAAACATCTCAACGAAATCAGAACCTGACATCGAGAAGAATGGGCGATCAGCCTCACCAGCGATTGCTTTTGCAATCAAAGTCTTACCTGTTCCTGGAGGACCAACGCAAAGAACCCCTTTTGGAATACGTCCACCTAAAGCTGTAAATTTAGAAGGAGCCTTTAAAAACTCCACAATCTCTTCTAGTTCTTCTAAGGCTTCATCAATTCCCGCAACGTCAGCAAAAGTCACTTTACACTCTGAACGGTTGAGTAGTTTTGCAGGAGACTTTCCAAAGTTCATCGCCCCGTTGCCCATCCCTTTCATTTGTCTTGAGAAGATGAACCACAACAGAAGGATCACTAAAACCACTGGCAGGAAGCTAAAGATATAGTTAAAGTAGTTTGTGTCTGGCTCTTTACTTTTAAATGTTCTTTCTAAAACAGTATTGCGCGGTTGATCAGGGGCTTTAAAAGCATACCCTTTATTAGTCTGAAAATTATTCCACTCTTGCTTGGCATTTGCAAACCAATGACTATAAGCTTCTGGATCTTGCTTTTCTAGAGCTCTAGTTGATAACTCTTTATTGTCAAAAAACCAAATCACATTGGCCACGGATTGACGAGCTTGATCGAGCTGCTCTTGATTTTCTGATAACTCTGAAGCAAAAATATTATATTGATTAAGATCTTCAAGATACGTTCTTAGGCTTCTCAACTCAGTTAAGCGAACATGGCCTTCAGAACGATTAAGTTGATCTGAAACCCGTCTTAACTGTGTCAAAGATTCTTGATAAACTTGAACCTGCTCTTTATCTGTTAAAGATTGAGCTGCCAGAACTTGGTCACTTAAACCTTTAAGCTGTTGTTTTAAACTCTCGCTACCTATTCCTAAGATTGGCGATCTAAAGTTTTGAATTAAAGTGGCCAATTCTGAACCAAAAACAGCAACCTGGTTACCTGTTGCATTTGCAAGCTGACTTTTCTGATTCTCTAGACTTGTAATACTAACGACATCGCGATCTGAAATTTCTCTAATGACGATACGGTTGACTCGATCAGCAGAATCATAGACTCCACCAACAACGACATAACCGCCCTCAGGGATTTTCTCTCCACTTAAGTGCAGATACCAATCTGCTGCATCGCGAACTTTTCCACCTTGGGCGTCCAACTCACTAACAACTCGGCCTTGTTCGCTTTTAAGCTGATGATTTTGATTGAGTAATTCTAAAA
>CAZJSX010000186.1:0-3901 GCA_964548845.1 uncultured bacterium
TTTAGATTAAGGATTAATAGAGATCACTTCGTTTTTATACTGCTCTAAATACCAATCAACCACGCGATACAGTGTTAGATATTGACCTGCCCTTGCGACAAACCATGGTCTATGGAAGTTTAAATATAGAAAAATCTTAGAAATCTGCAATTTGATTTCACGAATATCAACACCCTGCAGTAATTGCCTATCGATTTCATCTAAAAGATGAATAGTTGCGATAAAAGTTCCTGTACGACCAACTCCAGCACTGCAGTGAACTGCAATAATATCATTGTGATCTTTATTTTTTCTGACACGGTTAGCTGCTTCAACGAGTTGTTTGGAATCAATCCCTTGATTGTCTTCCCAGTCATGCCATCTTTCATAAGGAATTTCAATACTTCCCCATTGCGCTAATGAATGCTCATATTGACCATCAACCCAAATAGATAAAAAAGTTTGCTCATCTTTTTCCACAATGCGATCTTTCCAATAGGGAAAACATTTAGGAACTCCTTTTTGATCTGCTTCATCTGTGAGACAAACTAAATGTGAGACACTCCAATTATTTAGAAGTCGAAAAAAATAGAGGACATGTTCTTCTAGTGGTCCTTCTAAAGCAAAGAAGCGACGTTTGCCAATTGGAATACTTGAAGAGTTGTAAGAAGTATCTGTTAATGAATGTTCAAAAGAAACACAATTAGGTTGGCGGTACCGTCTTTCTGTCAAAAGAGCTTGGGCCACTTCAAATTCGGGGTTCGATTGACACGGAAAAGCCTGTGGATCTTTTAACCATAATTTGAAACGTAAATTGTTAAACTCATTGAATTCTTTAACAATCTCATCTTCACTTCTATTATAGCTATAATGAGAAAAATCAATATCTTGCGCTAAATTATCCCATCGATGCAAAACATTGGCTTGAACTTTTGCAAAATGTTGATCAATGCTATACTGTGAAAGACCAAACATATGATACCAGGCTCTATTTTCTTTTTGAAGAGTAACAAGTGATGAATTACAGAACAAGGGGGTAAAGCTTAATAAAGCTAAAACAATCAAGGCTTTAAATTTCATTATCGAGCTCCTGAAAATGTTATGGAAAAATAGGATATGAAAAGCTTTCATTATTTTCCTGCAAAAAATAAATGCCTTTATTGATTAACAACCTCTAAGTCATTTTCATAAAATTTTTGTTTGATAAGCTTGCTAAATTTTTCTTGAGCATTTTTCATTTCTATATCTGCAATATTGGCTATTGGAAATAGAGACATGAGTGTCCAAGAAAAAGCAATTGTTTTAGGATCAAAACAAACTAACTGCTCATGATGATGAAAAACGGTTTGTCCTGTTGCTGGATTATCTTGAATATAGACGAGTATTTGATTGTCTGGTCTTAACTCTAATAAAACTTTTATCAAAGCTTGTCTTAATTTAAAAATATCTTCTCTTTCTTGCTCATTGGTCTCTGCTGTTTTCTCTGCATGTCTTTTTGGTAAGATTAAAAAAGCATCTCCATTTGGAGCAAACTGCCGCATATTATAAAATAGATAGGCGTGTTCTGTTTCAAAAATGCATTGTTTGGCAATTATGACTTCATCACAAAAGAAACATTTTTGAATTTCAATGGTTTTGACATCACCTGGAACTTGAGTTGGAAGAGTTGAGAAAATGGGAATATTTTCAGCACTGGCATGATGATGTTGCATGAGCTCAATCAAATGTTCATTTAATAATTGCTGTGACTCCAAAGTATGAGATTCATAGCGCTTGCGAGGATAATTTAAATTTTGATCTTCAGAATGAAAAGAAATGATCTCTCTTTTAAAAGCTTTTGTCAAAACACGGAGATCTTTTTTAATCTCTTTTTCATCATAAGGGTAATTGAGTGCAGTTATTGGTGCTGAGCGAAACAGCATATAGCGATTCATCTCCAATTTATCACAATTGTTTTTAACTTCTTTGAACCCTGGCAGATGTGGAACCACTTCGATAACAAAACGATTTTGATGACCTTCTTGGGGGGTATTATATTGCAATAGAACAAATCCATCTATTTGATGAGATTGATAAATCTGAGTAATCTTTTCAACCACTTGAAATAACTCTTGATTCTCCTCAAATGAAACATCAACAAGTCCATTGATATTGCGGTTAAAGGCAATACAAAGATGATAGGGCACCTTTGGTGTTTTGGGATAAAAGACTGTCAGATATTGACCCAGATAAATAGGGGTTTCTAAAAGAGAAACTGCAACTGGGTTTTGAGGTTTCGCTATGCTTTCGTAAGTTAGATTAGAATCGATTTCAAATTGAAAAGGATCTCCATTAGACTTTGCAATTCTATTTGTGACCTCTTCTAAAGAATGAGGATATAGCGCCTCAGCTAGCTCATCTTCTGAGCTAAAAGTAATCGTTTGAGTGGCATACAAAAATAAAGGGATAATTGAGAGCGCAAGAGATCGGAAAGAAAAATTCACAACAATATTCTTTAGAAGATCAATTCATTTGAATGACGAAAAATATTAAATCTTACACTTTTTTGAGTAAAGAGCTTAAATAGTTTCTAAAGACTTCTTAATCTGCCCTAAAAAGTTAGCTCCGTAAATTCCATCAATCACTCTATGGTCAAAGGTCAGTGTTAAAAAAACCACTTGTCTAATACCAAATGTGTTGTCAGAAAGTGCAGCTACTTTTTTATGGATACTTCCAACACCAACGATTGCAACCTCTGGGTGCCTGATGATCGGAATACCGATATGCATTCCTGTCATTCCAAAGTTTGTCATGGTGATGGTTCCACTATTGACATCTTCTTGATTGAGCGTGTTTGTTCGAGCTTTTTCAGATAATCTTGCGACTTCTTTTGCAATCTGTGGAATTTCTTTTTCATGGCAGTTTTTAATAACTGGCACAATCACCCCATTTTCAATACTCACAGCAATGCCCAAGTTGACATAGCGCTTCATAATGATTGTGTCTTTTTCAACAGAGGCATTCACCATCGGGTAGCTTTGAACAGCTCTAGCGATTGCTTGAATGATGTAACTTGTGATGGTGATTTTAACCCCATGCTCTTTTTGGAATTGATCTTTGTGCTTTTGGATACTATCCATAATATTGGTCAAATCTACTTCAGCAACAAGTGAGGCATGAGGTGCTTGATAAAAAGAGCGCACCATATTATCAGCTATCGCTTTTCTAAGCCCACTCATCGGCAATTTTTCAACTTGTTGATCACTTAAAGGGCACACAGGCCCAGGGTTATTATTTGGCTTTTGCGATAGCGAATAAGCCTCTAGATCTTTTTTAGTGACCCTTCCCCCTTGTCCACTCCCTGTCATTTTGCAGAGCTTATCTAGAGGAATATTTTTTTGCTGTGCCATTTGCATCACAGCAGGCGAGATAAAATTATTTTTTTCATCTGCAGATTTGTTTCCATGATCATTTAAAGCCACTGTGGTTGCTGCAACTTTTGTCGTTTTATCGACTAAAATTTTGGCAAGTGGAGCTCCAACATCGACTTCTTGATTTTCATGAGCTAAAATTTCTGTCAGAACACCTGAGCATGGCGCTGGAATTTCGCTATTCACTTTGTCTGTAGAAACTTCTAAAATAGGCTCATCTTGAGAAACAACGTCCCCTTCTTCTTTAAGCCATTTGACAATCGTAGCACTAACGATACTCTCACCGAGTTTCGGCAGTTGAATTTCGATAATACGATCATTACTCATTTTAAACCTCTTTAATTAAACTTTGGTGTTCTCAAGAACAAGTGCATTGACCGCTTGATATTTTTTAACATCAAGCTCCCCTTCCGTTTTTGCAATATAAACGGCAACTACAGCATCTCCAACAATATTAACAACAGTGCCCACCATATCTCTTAAGCGATCGATTGCAAAAATAATAGCAAGCC
>CAZJSX010000187.1:0-3876 GCA_964548845.1 uncultured bacterium
CTTCTTTTTTGTAGCGAATAGTTGCTATATGTGCCGAGTCATGTCCTTGGTAATTAAATGGAGTATCATTATAGATGACTCCAATAGCAGCTCCTGGGAAAAATGCCAGCTCTCGATCTTCGATCACTTCATATTGCTTAGTCGGCTCAAAGATGACCTTTTTTGCCCCATAATAAGCACCTGCACAAATACCTAGAAAGCGACCCCCCTGCTTTGACATATTTTTTAATGTGCCTGTTACCCAGTCCCCTCAGCGCCCGATCATACGGAACATCTCTACCACCTGGGAAAATGAGCAACGCACAATCTTTAAGTGTATCTGGGTCGAGTAAATGATGGCTCTTAATGGTCTCAACGACATAATCTTTGTCTATGACAAAAGCCTTTAAAGATTTCAGCAAAGCTCTTACCGAAAGCCCCCCAACACCGTCCCCTTTATAGACATAGATTTTCTTCATGATCCCTCTCTTCTTGCCTACAGTTAGTCTGCAGGGAAGTAAAAACAGCATTGTCTCTTAAAACCATTAAGAAACAATAAATACAATCTAAGTCAATTTATTTTTTAATAAACAGATTGCTTGATCTAGTCGCATAGTGACCCATTCAAACATTATATAAATAATTTTAATTAAAGATCAGGTAAATTTGGCTCATTACCAATGCCTAAGCTTTTATATATAAAAAGCTTAATTTATATTGCAACTTTTCAAAAAATGAGTTAAAATCAGACTATAGGCGATAAATTATGGTGGAAAATGTCTTCAATACCTTCTAATGCTTCCCAAACAAGCTCGGTCTTTACAATCTCAAAGGGCAGGCTGCATATTTCAGGGATTGACGATCCTAAAGGAATCTCTGTTGTATCATCAGTGAATGGATGGATACAAGAAAAGACTGGTCATGCCACAAAAGAATTCAAATTGCCGAATGGCCAACTTATTAGACTCAACAAAAAGAGTCTTGCTAACTGGCTTGCAAGAACAACTCCTACAACTGATTCTAATCAGAAATCAAATATCAATCTTACTACCACACAAAGAAACCATATTTTATCCATACTAAATAAAACTTATCAAAAGCCTTCTGACTTAAAATCACTTTTAATAAATCATTCAGCCGCCCAAATAGACCCCCAAAATAGAACCCAGTTTGCTTGTAACTTTGATTCTATTGAAAACATTCAACAATTTTTAGTAAAAGAACAAATAAAATCTATCTGCAATGAATTAAGAAATACTAATTTTAACCCGAAAAAAATGAGAACTCACTCTAAAATTGTGATCTTACACCATGACAGTCGTAGGGCAGAAAAAATTAAAAAAGAAACAACTCAGCTCTATTTTGAAGAAAAACGAGAGCAAGTCTTAGCGATCAAAGAACAACGAATAAAAAGCTTTGGGAAAGAACTGGCAGAAACCTATCAAGAAAGCCAAATAGCCAAAGAAAATGGATCTTTAGACGAGCACATGATTCGCTTTTTACCCGTAATGGATCAAATCTCTTCGAGAAATCTTGATACACCTGTAGTAACAACACCACCTTCACTCTTAACTAAAGTTAAGAACGCAGTGGATTGGGTATTGAGCACCTTACACATCTCTGCAGCTGCTTAGGTGCGCTAAATCAGAAAAAATACCCCCTAAAAACACCTATTTCTTTAGGTTTCATTACCCTATTTTCTCTTTGGATTTTGCTCTATTTTCAGCCTCTTTTTTAAGCTACTTGCGTTCAATATATTGCAAAATCACGACTAATTTACCACTTGACAAACTAATCAAAATTAGCTAAAATAAAAGAGTAACTTATGGTGTAAGTATGGAAATATCAGTAACTAATAATTCAGACAGACTCTTTATTACAGCAGGTAATAATTCATCACCTATTGATCAACAAGGAATCAGCAAGTCTAGCTTATTCCAGCGCATTTTTGGATACGCAACAACAATTACTATCAATGGACAAAAGTACTCTGTTAACACTAATAGTTTAAAAAAGTTCCTAGTCCGAATCTCTACAAAAGATGCTAATCTGATTAGAAGTGCCTCGAAAGATGCTCCAGAAACAGATCAAAACAAAAAAATCAGAGATATCGCCTTTAATGCCCTTACTAAGACAGCCACAACTAAAGAGCAAGATTTTAGTACCGTTTTAAAAAATCAAATTCTACAACTTCACAGAAGCACATTTCATTTAAGTCAAAGCGATTCAATTCCATTTGTAACTTTTAAAGATGCACTGAATGAAGAAAAATGGAATGAGCTGTTTGAAAAGATCATTGACACTCAAGCGTTACCACCATTAGACTTAAATGGCACCCAAACTCAGACAAGCGAATTTATAGAAATAAGCGCTATCGACGTCACTAGCGATGCAGAGAGACAAGAAAGAGAAGAGCTATTGAGTCAATTTAAAACGGCTTTAAAAGGCTTTCACCTTTCTTTAGTCAACGGAGTTATTTTTGGTGACCAGGCTATTCAAACTATCATGGCAAAAAGCACTAAACTTCCTATAGAAACTCTTAAAAAAAACACTGAAATAGCCACCAAATTAGCAGCTATGGTTCAATCTGAAAAAAAATGTGATGCATTAAAAGCCCAAAAAAAACGCTTAGAAGATTTAATTGAAAGTACTCATGCATCTATTCAAAGAGCAGACGCACAAATTGCTCAGCTGACAACGTTAAACCCTTACGCTCAAGTTATCTTGAAGAAACTTGATGGCAAAACTCTGATTACAGATGATGAACTTAGTTATTTTAGCAGTATCCCAGAATTGCAATCTCAACTTTCAGTTTATAATCACAGCATCAATGAGATTAATCGTTTAAATCAAGAGTTTTCAAGTTTTGATTCCGTAGAACAAGCTAACTATCTTGCAGCTCTAACTGGGCATGACACAGATCTTACTGCACTAAACAAAGAGATAGAAAAAGCACATAACCGCTTGATTGAACTGCAAAGTGAACTAGAACTAAAATCTAACTTTTTTGAAACCCACAATACTGAAAAGAGAAGAATTGAAACCATTACTCAACATTTAACTTTGATCGAGCAATTATTATTATCTTCTCCCTTTTCTTCAAAAGTGGATCAACTAACAGCGAAAGCCAAACGAGCTGCAAGCCGATTAGCTTTATTATCTTCGAATGAAGTTGAAGCAAAAAAAGCGGAATTAGCAGGCTATATTGAAGAACACAAGCGCAATCGCGATAATGAAAGTAATTCCACTGCTAAACGCAGTGTAGCGCAAGAAATGCTTACAAGAACCGAGCAAACTCTAAGTTATTATAATTTATTCGGCGATAGAAAAGCCTTAACTCAAACAGAATTTGCCCTAAAACAAGAACTTAACTCTCTTAAAAAAGCAGTCTCACAAAGTGAAAAAAGTCAAAAAAGCCAAGCTCTTTCAAGAGCAGCAGAGATAAAAACAGAGATTACTCAATTATATCAAAGCATCAAAACTAATGAAGCCGCTTTTTGGCAAATTGTTGATACAGCTGAGAAATCAACAGCGAGAAAAAAAGCTGAAAACATTTGGTCAAAATTTAAAGCTCTGTCTACAAAAAAAGCTGATTTAAGTGGTAAGGCCGTAACTAATACTGCACAATTTTTAGCTACGCTTCATGCAGAAATAGGTAAATGCCAATTGGAAATCAAACATTTGATTACTAATAGCCAAAGAATTAGTCAAGAGATTCTACATCATCAAACGACTATGCAAACTCAGGTAAGTCAGCTGAAAACAAGCTTAAACTTTACTCCTACACTCTTTGGCCTTAACGCACAAAGCAAGACTCAAAGCTTAGCATACCATCAAGCAAATGATAAATTGTATGAGGTAACCGAACAAATCAAGCAAGCAGAGCGACTAGCTACT
>CAZJSX010000188.1:0-3873 GCA_964548845.1 uncultured bacterium
GATCTGTTAATGCAACCCTTACAAGTAGGATGATGGTCGTCGCTAGTGCAGCTAGTGGCAACCCTACTTTAAAACCTAGCTCCATTCCTAATTGAGTCCCTGCAATGCTATAATAAGTGTCGATCGGTTGTGAAGAATTATAAGTACACGGAAAAAAAAGGCTCATGTAATGGATCTGTTGCTATTAAATTGATTTGATTGAAAAAATTATAACTGTATCTAAATTTTTGCTCATCTACTTTAAATTGCTTTTCACAAGTTAGGCCCTCTCTTCCCCTTTTCAAAAGACTTTTAAACCATTTTAATTTTTCACAACTCATTAAGGTTTTGTTTTTATAATAAAAATGTATACCACCTAATTCATAGAATACTTATATATGAAAAAATTAAGTCACTTTTTGAGGAATCACTTTGATGCTCCGTTTCAATTTTAAAAAGCTTTCTGTAGTTGTTGCAACACTTCTTTTGACTTTACTCTTAACAAGTTGCGGAAGCAATCAGGTTATTTTAACTAATGTTGCCGAACTCGACGCAAACCAAATTCTAGTTCTTTTAGAGAGCAAAGGAATTTTTGCCGAAAAAACTATAGTGAAAACCTCTGGAGCAGGAGCTAGTCAAAGCACTGATAATCTGTGGGATATTTCTGTCGACAGCACAAGAGCTATTGAAGCTTTGGCTATTTTAAACCGCATTGGACTACCAAGACCAACAGGAATTAGCCTTTTAGATTTATTTCCACAACAAGGGATGATGAAAACAGATACCGAAGAGCAGATTCGCTATAATGAGGGATTAAATCTACAACTTGCCAACACTTTGAGAAAAATTGACGGCATTTTAGATGTCGAAGTCCAAGTTTCATTTCCCAAAGATGATGGTTTTAATCCTGACGCACCTAAACAGTTCCCTAGAGCATCTGTCTTTATTAAGCATGACGGTATTTTAAATGATCCCAATAACCTTTTATTCCAAAAAATAAGACGTTATATCTCTGGCAGTATCGTCGACTTGAGCTATGAAGATGTTACAGTCGTCACAGATAGAGCTAGATTTACGGACATCAATTTAAGAACTTTAGAACCTAAATCTGAAGTAAGCCCTTGGGGCAATCAAGATTTTGTTAAAATTTGGTCTATCGTTGTCTCACAGCAATCTGTCGGGGCTTTTAGAACGATCTTATTTCTTTTCTGCTTCTTCTTACTCGTTTTAATCTTAGCCGTCGGCTGGGCAGCATGGAAATTCCAAGATGTCTTTAAACAAGTTAAAAACGTGAAATCTCTTTTTACTTTAGAACCTTTAAAAGTCGGTTTGCAAAAAGAAGAGCAAAAGCCTGATGAAAATATAGAATAACTAAGAGGCTTTGGATTTAATGCAAGAAAGCAGCCGTGAAGTCATGCAAAAGTTGCTCTATCATACCCATCCTGAAAACTTTGATTTATTTTTAAAGTATTTCGAGGAAAAGGAGCGTCTTTTAATTGCAGCCATGCCTAAAGAAGAAGAGCCCTTAGCGCTCCATCTTGATCCTTTAGATCAGATTCTTCATCGCTTTCACTATTCTTGGTTTATTCCTTGTTTTGAAAAGTTTTCCTCAAAAGAAAGAGAGGGTCTATTGACCATTTTCTCAATAGAGCAACAACAAAAGTTAGAAAAAGCTCTGCGCATTAAAATAGCAACACCAACACCTTCTAAATTGATTCAGAAATTTTTCTTGCAGTGGATCTTAAAAGAGATTGGATTTCAACATCTTCCTCCAAGCTGTCTTTTCCCTCGCTCTGATTGTCTTTTTATGCTTAAGATGACAAAAAATGAATTAGTCAAACTGCTGCACCACTTAGGTATTTTAGAGTTAGCCAATATCACAAAAAAAATTGTCGATAAAAAAATGCTCAAAGAGACTCTTAGTTATTTATCCGATCGGCAAAAAAATCAATTCCTAGAGGCACAAAAAAAATATGCTGAACCACTACCCTCTTCGACTAAAGATTTAGCCCCAAGCCTCGAAGAAGAAGCTCTCTTTGTATCTTTTTTTGAAAAGAAAGGGATTTTAAGATTAGCTAAAGCGCTCGCTGCACAAAACAGCTATTTTATCTGGCACTTAGCTCATATTTTGGATAAAGGGAGAGGGCAAGAATTTTTATCGATCGTCAGAAGGTGCAGCCCTAATCCTCACACCCTTTATTATACTAAACAAATGTTAGAGCTCTGTCCAAAGGCTAAGGAAAAGGAATAATCATATGAAACTTTTACAATTGATTTCAGGAAAACAAGTTCGGGTCGCTCCAGGAGTAAAAGTCATTCCACAAAGCGAATTCTCAAAAATAGTCGATGCTGGGCAATTAATAGATCAGATTAAACAAGAAGGGATCGATCATCGCACTGAAATTGCTCTAGAGGGAGAAAGGCTCTTTGACCAATCGAAAGAAGAAGGGTTTCAAGCAGGACTAAAACAGTGGGCCGAACAAATTAAACTTTTAGAGCAAGAGAAGTTAAGTGTGAGAAAAGAAGTTGAGAAAGTCATTGCTAAAATTGCTATAATTACGACAAAGAAAGTCTTGGATCGAGAGCTCAAGCAAGATCCATCAACAGTGGTTGACATTATCGCTAAAAATTTAAAATCTGTGGCCAACCATCGCAAAATTAGCCTGTTTGTCAATAAGAAAGATCTGGATATGTTTCAGCATCATAAAGAGAAGCTAAAGCTTATTTTTGAGCATGTGGACACTTTTAACATTCTTTCGCGAGAAGATATCAGTGAAGGTGGTGCCATCATTGAAACAGAAGCCGGAATCATTGACGCTCGCATTGAAAACTTATGGACAACGATTGAAAATACTTTTGAGGATTTGATTAATAAAAACAAATGAAAGATCTAAAAAAAACAGGTTTGATACTTTTTTTATTCTCTTTAGTTTTCTTTGCACACCCCCTTGAGGCGCAAAGAGCAGTAAACTCCTCTAGCCCTAAAAAGCAAATTGTAAAATCAGCTAATACTCAAGGAACATTTTCCACTACTGATTTATATGGAGATAACACTCAACCTGCACCAAATCAGACATTCCCTGAACTTCCGATGGATCAATCGCTAGTTTCAAAAGGGGCCCCTCCAATTGCAATAGAGGTGGCCGTACTTGCTGGATTGGCTATATTGCCTTGGGTCGTGATGATGCTGACCTCTTACATTAAAATTGTCGTTGTGATTTCCCTTCTTCGCAACGCTTTGGGTGTACAGCAAGCTCCACCAAACCAAGTCGTCAATGGAATTGCCCTCTTATTAACAATTTATATTATGTTCCCTACAGGACTTGCCATGTATGATTCAGCAAAAAGCTATATCGTACAAAATGCACCTACTAAATTAGTCTCTGCAGAAACAGCCCCCTATATTATTGGAGCGATCAACCAAACTAAAGAGCCACTGAGAACATTCTTAAAGAAAAATACAGCACAAAGCTCACTCAACCGCTTTTATCAAATGGCTTATCGCATTTTTCCAGGGAAATTTCGCCAAGACTTAACGCGCACAGACTTCATTGTTTTGATTCCCGCTTACATCACCTCACAGCTTCGCGATGCTTTTGCCATAGGAGTGTTGATTTACCTGCCGTTCTTTGTCATCGATCTTGTAACTTCAAACATCTTACTTGCGATGGGTATGATGATGCTATCGCCACTGACCATTTCGCTGCCGCTCAAGTTATTGCTTTTAGTGATGGTCGATGGATGGACAATTTTGATTCAGGGATTAGTACTCACCTTCAGATAATAAGGAGATCTTTTTATGATGCAAAACCAAATTTCACAGCTGGCATACCAAGGGCTTTATCTGATTTTGCTCCTTTCAGCACCTCCTATTATTATCAGCATGGTCTTTGG
>CAZJSX010000189.1:0-3821 GCA_964548845.1 uncultured bacterium
GGTGATTACGAAAAAGATGGTAAGACTTTAGGTACTCCGGTCGATTATACTATTTTTTTTGTTCCAGGTGCTTTTAAAAAAGGATCCACAAAAGATGAAGCCTATAAAAACGCCTCATTAAAAGATCCTTCTTCTCGCTATGAATTTATCCGATTGCTCGTCACCGAAGATTTGGATCAATCAGTTAAATTAGCCTTGATTGCAAAAAAACATACTGAAGAGGTATTTTCTTTGCCAGCTGGTGATCACTGTGATTATTTAAAAGTATTATGTCTTCCTGCTTGTTCAGGAATTTATCATCGCAATTTAACACTGACTCGCTTAGTGCACAGCCCCATTTTATATGGCGAGCCACTGTGCCAAGATAATTTCAATAATGCCCCTATTCTAGGAAAAAATCCAGAAGCAATTATTGAAAAGGTGGCTGACATCTACACCTCTTCTATTTTAGATTGGGCTTATCAAAGGCAGATTGTAGACTAAGAGTTTCCAAAGAGCATCTCAAAATAGTGATCGACATGGCTCTTTTTCAACCCACACTTTGACATTCCAATATATCCATCAGGTCTGATTAAAGTCAGTGATGAGCAATTGAATAACGATCTCCATTTCTTCTCGCGATCTACATAATGATTATGTGCTTCTGGGCAGATTTGACTAGAGACTAAAGTCACCTCTAAATAGGGGCTATGAGCTTTCAATAATGCTTCTTTTAAATCTATAGACGCTTGAGCTTTTTTGGGATTGAAATAGATGAAAAGATGGTGTTTAAAAAGACTTAGCATGTCAAAAATTCGTTTAGACTTTTTCGATTGACTTTCCAATAAAACTCCATCAGCAAATCGATAACCTGCTTTGAAAGGAGGTCTATTAAATATTTTGTTCGATTTTAGGATAATCGGACTATTTTTATAATGAATGGCGATACCTGACATTTTATGAATCATAAAATCTTTTACGAATTGCAAGTGATTGATTATTTTTAAAATGATAGAGCTTTTCTTAAGCTGAAAAGCTTTATTTGCCATAATCACTTTAGTCAATTTATTGGTTTCAAATAAGACCTGTTTACCAACAGGAATCCTTTCTCGAGAATAACTCGATAAGAGCTTGCTATTTGCTCCAAACTGACACACATAAGCTAACTTCCAGGCTAAATTATAAGCATCCTGCACCCCTGTATTTAAACCTTGCCCTCCTATTGGACTATGAATATGAGCAGAGTCTCCTACAATAAACATTCGCCCTTTTCGATATTTGAGTGCTTGCCTGTGACTAATTTTAAAGTCAGTCACCCACTTCACATCCAAAATTTTAAAATGACCTACTGCTCTTTTAGAAATGATATCGTCAACCATAGCCAAGTTAGCGGGCTTATTCGAATCATAAAATGAGCGCTCAGCAACTAATCGATAAGAGCCTTTTTTAATTGGCAAAATAAATAACACCCCATGTTGATCGACAAATGCCGTCATCTCATTTAAATTTACTGGGCATTGCATTTCAACATCTGCAAGTAAGTAGTTGTACTTATACTGATATCCAACAAATTCAACTCCCATCTCCTTGCGCACTTGACTATGAGCTCCATCGCAACCAATGAGCCAATCAAATCTTAAGGTCTCTTTTTGATCTCGATTATTTTGCAGAACCACCTCAATCTCTGAACCGACTGATTTAGCAGAAAGCAGTTTAGTTTGACGGGTTACTCTGATTTGGTGCTCTGCCAGCTTTTTAATTAAAATCTCTTCAGTGAGTTTTTGAGGCAGGGAAATCACATAAGGATGAGGAGCACAAAGTCGCTCAAAATTTACAGAGAGGCATTTTTGCTTGTTGAAGACAAAATTTAAGTTTGAAATTTTCTGACCTTGAGCCAAAATTTCATCGATCACTTGTAGCTTCTCAAAGATCTCTAATGTTCTTGCATGTAGACCTAAAGCTCGCGACTGTTGATGCGGGACCATCTCTTGCTCAATAATGGTTGATTGAATGCCATATTCCTTAAGACTAAGGGCTAAAGCTAAACCTACAGGGCCTGCACCGACTATTAAAATGCGTTGATTCATGATAAACCTTATATAGAAATGGATATCGACCATTTAAAAGTGATTGTCAAGAATTTTATTGCCAAACATTTTTAGCTCCTTTAAGGATAAAAAAATGAAAAAGGAAATTTAAATCATGAAAGTTTTAGTTATTGGAGGCACGGGCCTTATTGGGTCTCATATTGGGGAATTGCTTAAAGAGAGCAAACATCAAGTCATCATTGCTGGTCATGAAAATGGCGATGTACAAGTCGATTTAACATCATCGACTTCTATTGAAAATATGTTCCAAAAAGTGAGTGATTTAGATGCCGTTGTCTCAGCTCCCGCTGCTAATTCAGCTTTTGCTCCACTTGAGAATCTTAAACGTATAGACTATGAAAAAAGCTGTGGAATCAAACTCTTTGGACAAATGGACTTAGTTTTAATTGGACAAAAATATCTTAAAGATAAAGGCTCTTTTACTTTAACTTCGGGGATTTTAAATCACTCCTTTATTGCCAGTGGCTCTTGTAATTCGATGCTCAACAGCGCTATCGAGGGCTTTGTCAAATGTGCGGCTTTAGAACTCAAACGATCACTGCGTCTCAACGTTGTTAGTCCCACCGTTATTTTAGAGGCTATGGGCAAATATGGCCCTTTCTTTAAAGGTTTTGAACCTATCCCCGCTGCAAAAGCAGCTTTGGCCTACTTGAAAAGTGTTGAAGGAATTATCAATGGGCAAGTGATTACAGCTTGGTCCTAATCTTAAATGCGATCAGCAATGTCTTCTTCATGATGTGCTTTTTTAGCTTTCATCCAAAAAGTGCTAACTAAAGATAAGGCTATAAACAAAACCACCAAAATCATTCCGTTTGAATAAGCTGCTGCATAATTTTGCGCATCTGTTTGATTCAACAGCCGGTTATGGCTAAAAGCTGTGATAATGATTCCGATGAATGCTAAAGAAAACGAAGCGCCAACTTGTCTTAAAGTCATTACTATTCCAGAAGCCATTCCCTGCTGATGCTTTGGAGCCGAATGAATCACCATAGCATAAATGGCCATAAAGGCTATCGGCAGAGAAACTCCAGTGATCATCATCCCTATAAGCAGCCAAGGATATTGCAACGTATGAGCAAATAAAGCAATCCAGCTATAGCCAATCATAGCCCCAATTAACCCCACTTGTATTTGCTTACGATAACCTATTTTTTCTGTTAAGGATCCTGCAATCGGATTAGTAATTGCTGCCATAGCTGCGCCAGGTATAAGCGCTAGACCTGCTTGAAAAGGATTATTCCCCAGTGATCGTATCAAATATAAAGCGGTAAAAACGTTAGCAATGAATGCAAATTGAACACAAAAACACAAAATACAAGCGACTGCAAAATTTCTATTTTTCAAAAGAGTCAGATCAAATATAGGGTGATCCTTTTGTTTTTCGTACATGATGAAAAGAGGCAAAAACAAAAGACCTACGGCTAATAATACGATAATTGTAATCGAGCTCCAGCCCCAAGCCTCTCCTTGCATCAGAGCAAAAATAATCGGGACTAAAAATCCCAAGAATAAGAACTGCCCTACAAAGTCATATTTGCCCTTTTTTCTTTCTTGATCTAAAAACTTTAAAAGAAAGTACACACAGACAAAAGATAAAATTCCAATGATAGGGTTAATCCAAAAAATCCATCGCCAGCTTCCATATCTTGTAAAGATACCGCCGATAATAGGGCCGATTAAAATAGTTGCAGAAGCTGTAAAGCCAACAAGCCCCATGGGCTTACCTCTTTTCCC
>CAZJSX010000190.1:0-2059 GCA_964548845.1 uncultured bacterium
ATGGAGTATCTTGGCGTTATTTGATTGAAGATTTGTCATCCTTGTATTTTTCTTCTTGCTTGAAACCTTTATCTCTTAAAACAGACTCTTACCAGGCTTATGTAAGAAAATTATATGACCTTCCTGAGATATCAAGAGATAAAATAAAATCATGGCTTGATATAGATGTCAGTTCTTTTTCTAAATTATCGTCTTTTTCATGTCCAGAAATAGGAGAAACTAAGGAAGTATATATTCGTCTTTCGCAAGATGAAACTAAATTGCTCATATCTAATAATCAAAAATTCCATAAAGTAAATGTAGAAGAAATTCTGCTTTCAGCGTTTGTGCATTCTATGCATGAATCATTTGGTATTCAAAAAATATTAATACACAATGAGGGACATGGAAGGCAAACTATAGATAATTTAGATGTTAGTCGCACTTTGGGTTGGTTTACAACAATGTATCCTTTGCCTTTAGAGATAGGTGATGATTTTGTTGCAACTTTATTAAAGACTAAGCATACGCGCGAAATATTTAGCAGCAATGATCTCAATTATATGATTTCAAGATTTATACAGAATAATCCAGAGCTGAGTAAGCTCAACCCTGAAATTTTATTTAATTACTTTGGACGAGTAGATGCTGATTTGATTAAACAAGATGAAGGGCAGTTATTCAGTAACAGCAATGAAGATGTTAATAGAACCTCACATCTATCAAATCGATTACCTCATTTAATAGAAATTAATGCCATTATTATTGAGGATCAATTACGTATTTCGATCACTTACCATTTCCATGCATTTGATGAAAAAGTAATTGATTTTTGGATTTCGTCTTTTAAAGGTAAAATAATAGACTATTTAATGGAGAAAGAGAGGGTCGTATATCAATTAACGGGATATCCAGAATAAATGTCAAAAATGAGAATGAGCAAAAGTCAATCGTCGGCATATCAAGCACTTTGTGCCCAATATTATGAGCTTGATAAACCTTCCCCCTCTGAAGAGGCGTTAAAGTTTTATTTAAAATTAGCGGCAGAAGCACAAGGCCCAATATTAGAGCCGATGTGCGGATCTGGTCGTTTTTTTATTCCAATATCAGATTATGGATATGATATTAGTGGATTTGACTCATCACAGCATATGCTGGATTTATGTTTGGAAAAATGTAAATGCCAAAGCTCGTCAAAAAAACTGTTTTTAACAAATTTTAAACAGTTTTTGCCAAAGAATTTATTTCGATTGGTATTCATTCCAGCGGGGTCATTTTGCCTTTTGATAAATAAAGAAGATGCAGAAGAAGCATTACAAGTTATATTTAATTGTATGGAAAAAGGTGGAAAATTTGTACTGGAAGTTGACACTCCAAAAAGCATATCTGCAAGTCCAGGGATATGGAAGGGGCGTTGGGTAAATAAACCTGATGGGACAAAACTTGTGCTGAGTACGCTTTCAAACTTTAACTCTCTTACTAAAATTGAGACAACGTTGTGTAGATATGAAACATGGGAAAAGAATAAAGTATCGCAGATTGAAGTAGAAGAATTGCAAGTGAGAGTTTATGATGATAAAGAAATCGAAAGTCTTTTATTTCGACACCAATTTCAAATTATTAAAAAAATAGAACCTTATACTTCAAAAACTCCTAATAAAAATTCAGAAACAATCCTATATATTTGTGAAAAGTCCTAAAAATGTAATTTCCTTTATCTTGCATAGTAAATAAAGAGCTATATTGTCAAAATATCCATACGTTTTTTTACAAGCTGATTCCCAATATTATTATTGTGATTGAAAGAAAGAGGCATCATTCCTTTAAAAAAGCCAAGACAACTTTATTTCAGTAAGGAGAATTTAAAATGTCTATTAAGGCTCTGACTTATGTAAGCTATCAGTATCCTTCTTTGTTAAATTTCCGTCGTGTAAGTAATGCTCTTCCATTAGCGTCTTGGTCAGTTAGATCTGATAAACTCCCTATGAGTTTTTATCAAAGAAATTTTTCAATCAAAAGTCGATGTGACTCGTTGGCCCCATATCAAGCTCTTTGTACTGAATTTTATGAGCTCGACAAA
>CAZJSX010000190.1:2069-3756 GCA_964548845.1 uncultured bacterium
CCACGTCCTCCTCCAGAAGCTTTAAAGTACTATTTGTCATTAGCTAAGAATGCAAAAGGACCGATATTAGAGCCGATGTGTGGATCTGGTCGTTTTTTTATTCCACTGTTGCATGCGGGTTACGATATCACGGGTTTTGATTCTTCACAGCATATGCTTGATTTGTGCGTAAAAAAGTGCGCTGATCAACAAGCATCAAAAAAATTATTTCATTCTGGTTTCAAAGAATTTTCATCAAGAAGTTCATTCAAATTAGTATTTATACCTACTGGCTCGTTTTGTCTCTTAACAAAAAAAAATGATGCAGAAGAAGCATTGCAAGTCATCTTTAGTAGTATGTCAAAAAAT
Source organism: uncultured bacterium (assembly GCA_964548845.1). Taxonomy (GTDB): domain Bacteria; phylum Chlamydiota; class Chlamydiia; order Chlamydiales; family JAAZZY01; genus CAZJSX01. The sequence continues at coordinate 2,418 of CAZJSX010000190.1, forward strand.
GGAAAATTTGTACTTGAGGTGGATACTCCTAATAGCGTAAGCAAAAGTCCGGGGATTTGGAAGGGCAAATGGCTCAATAAACCAGACCAAACAAAACTTGTATTAAATACTCTTTCAAAATTTGATCCTTCCACTCGTATTGATACCACTTTGTGTCGTTATGAAAAATGGGAAAGAAATCATATTATAAGGACTGAAGTAGAAGAGTTTCAAGTTAGAGTTTATGATGAAGAAGAGATAGAAGGTCTTTTATCAAAATCTAGATTCAAAATTATTAAGAAAACAGAACCTTATACAAATCAAGCACCTAGTAGAGATACCGAAACAATTCTTTATGAATGCAAAAAAATATAAAAATTACTAATCACGGTCATTTCTAATGAAAGTAAAGCATTATTGTGGTGTCTTTTTTTTAATTATGTTTGCTGCAATTGTCACTATATTCTTGGTATTAGCTGGAAGCTATCCTATGCATAGTGGGGTCAAAACTTTTCCAGGTCTTTGTCAAAAAGTAAATATTGCTAGAGATGAATATGGAATTGCAACAATCAGTGGGACATCAAGAGTTGATGTAGCTAAAGCTACTGGTTTTCTACATGCTCAAGAGCGATTTTTTCAAATGGACTTGATGAGAAGAATGGCAGCAGGGGAGCTTGCAGAGCTTTTTGGAGAAGCAGTAATTGACCTAGATTGTAGTAAAAGAATACACAGATTTCGCAATCATGCCCGCGATTTGCTTTCTGAATTATCTGATTTTGAAAAGGAACTTATTTATGCCTATACGGAAGGGGTTAATTTTGGTGTAAAAGCATTGCATTGCAAGCCATTTGAATATTTCTTGCTAAAATCATCCCCCAAGGCTTGGCAAGCAGAAGATTCAATACTTGTTGGCCTGGGTTTGTTTTTTGAGTTGCAAGATTCAACAGGCATGACGGATTTAACTCGATATATAATAAAAGAAAATCTTCCCTCTTCAATTTATAATTATTTTGTTCAAAACGGATCCATTTGGGATGCAACTTTAGATCAAAGTCAGTCATCATTGCTATCAATTCCAAGCGCAGAAGACTTTAAGTATTTGAAAAACTCTGTAAGCGACTTAGATCCATTACAACAAATAGATCCCCCAATTGCACGTGGAAGTAATCAATGGGCAGTCGGTCCATCTATAACTAATAACCACAAAGCAATACTTGCCTGTGATATGCACTTGAATCTTACTGTCCCAAATATTTGGTATCGATTAGTTATAAGTTATAAAAATAATGCTGATGAAACCATTAATATGTATGGAGTAAGTTTACCAGGAACTCCATTGATTGCTATTGGTAGCAACACT
>CAZJSX010000191.1:0-3751 GCA_964548845.1 uncultured bacterium
ATTGTTCAAGCAGCCACTCAAATTCAAGAGCAAACGCTTTCTTTTACAGTAAAATTAGTCGCTGTGATTTTAACTTTAATGATTATGGGATCATGGACTGGTAATCAAATCATGCAATATGCACAAAATATCTTCCTCAATTTCCCTCGCTGGAGATTTTAATGGGTGGGGATTATTGGCAACTTTTAGAAAAATTTCCCCTAGCAAATGTCATTGCCTTACTTATCTTAGTCATCTTACGAATTACTCCGATCATTATCATGGCCCCCTTTTTAGGTGGTAGGCTTTTGCCCACACCAACAAAAGTTGGATTTTCAGTATTCTTAGCTATTTTACTTCTCCCATTTTTAGTCCCTTTATCGATGACAGATCTAACAATTGGATTTCCTTTAGTACCTTTATGTTTAAAAGAGCTGTTAATCGGAACTATTTTTGGTTTTTTAACCACCATTCCCTTTAACATTGTCACAACAACTGGTACCATTATCGATCACCAGCGTGGATCTTCCAGCTTAATGGTGACAGATCCTGCACTAACCACTCAAACCTCTCCGATCGGCACCCTTTTTAACCAAATTTTACTCGTCTCTTTTTTCGTCATTGGTGGATTTAACCTTTTTTTGGAAACACTGATTGTCTCTTTTCAAAGAATTCCTCCAGAGACATACATAGCCATAAGCAGTTTTAATCAGAATATTTTTTGGAAGATGATTGTAGAATTGATGGGAGCTTTTTTTAGCTTAGCTGTTCGCTTTGCAGCCCCTCCACTACTTGCTATGTTGATGGCAGATATCTTTTTAGGTATTGCCAATAGACTTGCGCCACAAGTGCAGATTGCGTTTCTAGGAATGCCGATTAAATCGCTCTTAGGATTAATCTTACTTTTTGTCGGATTCAACTTTATCTTATATTATATGGATCAAGAGATGTTGATTTGGTTTAAGAAACTCTTTGATATCTTTAGCTTCTTTCCAGAACCTGCACCTAATTAATTTATTCTTCTTTGTGCGGCATCATATGACGAGCCACTCGAAGACTAATGGCACTGCGAACTAAATTGATTCCAACCGTATAAGCCAAAATAACCACCGTTATCCAAGCGAGTAAGCGATAGCAGTCATCTAACGCTAAACTTGTGGCTTGTTTGGTTAAAGCGTCATTTAAAGCACTCTCTTTCATTAAAGGGGTAAAATGAAAAAAGTTGAGTTTATCAAAAAGCAGCTGTGTTTTTTGAGAAAAAAGGGTGAATTGACCACCAAGTCTGGAATGGTAAAAATCACTTCTTCGCTCCCAAAGAGTGTGACAGCCTGATGTTCCTATTAAACTTCCAAGACCTCTAAAAATAGCAAAAAAGCAAAAGGCCTGTGAGAAATCTTCTTTAGAAGAATTTTTCTGAATATTGAATAAAATAGGGGGAAGGTAAATAGCTAAAGCAATTCCAACAATAATTTTAGCTAACATAATTCGCGATAGATTGACTTCAGCATTAAAATGAGAAATATAAAAACTAGAGAAGATTAATATCAGAAACGAGATCGATATAATCCAAAGTCTGACCTTATTCTGCTCCAGTGCCCCTAAACTATAAGCAATAATCAAAAATATAGGACCAATTAATACCCCTGCCATACTCACCCCTACCCAAAAAACAGAGTAGTTAACAAAAAGGTGAAGCCAATAGGGAAGAAGGATAATAACGGCATAGTAACAAGTATACATAAGCAAGATATTGAGCATCACACAAGCAAAGCGAAAGTGCTTTAAAAGACGCAGCTGTAGAATCGGATGATCACAGACATTGTGCCAGACAAAATAAAAAGAAATACAAATCAATCCTGTTACAAGTCCAATGTTAAAAATATCAGATCTAAACCAATCAATGGTCTGACCTGTGATGAAACAAAATCCTAAACTACAGACCCCAATAAAAAAGAAAATAAAGCCGATCCAATCAAATGGCTCTTTTGTCATTGGAATTTCTTCATGATGGTGATGAATACATGTCCAAATGGTGATAATGGTGATATATAAAAGATTAAAAACAAAACCCCATCGCCAGTCATATTGATAAGAAAAAACAGCTGCAAGGCCAGCAGAGATGACAGGCACAGTAATCAAAATCAGTAAGATGAATTTGATGAAAGAATCTAATCTTTTTTCATGTAATAACCCCCCTCCCATCGAGGTACAGATTAAAAACATAGGCCCGGTAATCACCCCGTGAATAAAACGGATAGTGACAAAACTATAGTAATTTTGGACATAAAGTATAGGAATAGAAGTGAGCACCATTAAGATCATGCATATTTTTAAAAGCTTGAGCCTACCTATGCGATGACCTAAAGAAAGAGCTAGAGGTTTCGTTGCCATATTTCCCAATAGAAAAAAGGAAACCCCATAAGAAGCGGTTTGTAACCCCCCACCTAAATCTCCTAAAATATAAAACACAGACATAGCAGGCAGTGAGATGACAAACATGGTGTAAATCAAATTCACTTTTAATAAACGATATGTTGCTGGGGAAAGGTCTGTGATAATCCGCGTCATAGCGGCGCCTCAATCAGTGAGCCGTTAAAAGGTGTTTTAGAATAAACTGAAAGTGTTGGATCTAAATTTTGCTCAAAAATACTCTCTACCAACTCTTGGCTGTTTTGCAGCTCTTTATGATAGATCGATGTTTTATAAAGAGGAGATCCTTTGGATGTTGTGGGTAAATAGGAGCCATTTTGATCGCGTATATTCACTTTAGCGCGCATCGTCATTCCAATTCTTAAAGGATGGACCGTTAAATCATCTGGGTCAAGGGAAACGCGAACAGGTAATCTCTGCACAATTTTAATCCAATTGCCTGAAAGATTTTGAGGGGGCAAAATAGAAAAAGCATTCCCCGCTCCTCCTGGCAAACCTACAATCTTTCCCCGATATTTGACATCATGCCCATACATATCGGCAAAAAGCTCGACATGTTGACCAATTTTCATGTGCCGCATCTGCGTTTCTTTATAATTGGCGTTCACCCAAATTTGATCGAGTGGAATGACACTCATCATCGGAGTTCCCGACTTGGACCACATGCCCACTTGAACGGTTCGCTGAGCAACTAACCCCTCAACAGGAGAATAAATATTACAGCGATAAAGATTCACCCAAGCTTGAGTGAGTAAATCCGCAGAAGCTTGTACTAGAGGGTTCGTGCGAATCGATTTGTTTTGAATCAGCGCAATTTCTTTTAAATAAATACTTTTGGCCAGTTGATAGGCATTAAAGCTAGCATCTAAAATAGCTCTGGATGCTTGTAAATCCTCTAGAGAAATTGCACCTTGCTCTAAAACATCAAATCGATGGTTATAAAACTCTTCAGCTTTAATTAACTCGGCTTTACGGATCGCTATTTCAGATTTATAAGCAAAAGCTTGGTGGTACAACGTACAAACATGCCTTACAGTTTGCGCAAAATTTTCTTTAGCTTGATTAAATGCAATCATGGCATCGGTATCATCGAGCTGAACTAACAGATCCCCTTTTTTAACTAAGAACGTGTCATCGGTGTGAATAGAGGTAACAAAACCATCTACAAGAGGTGTGATGACAAGTTGATTTCCCTCAACATAGGCATCACTTGTGTATTTGACATCTTTGAATATCCAAACCCATAGACAAAAACCAATCATTCCTAAAGTAGCCACAATAGACCAAAAAATGATCACGATCATTTTTCTTTTTTTAGTCTTTTCAATAGCTGTTGGAGGGT
>CAZJSX010000192.1:0-3750 GCA_964548845.1 uncultured bacterium
TTGCCTAATATAAAAGCATTAAATGATGGCTGAAAAGGAATAGTGTTTCTGCCGGCAGAATCTAAAACAAATTTAGCGTTTTTACCATCAGTATCAGCGCCTATAAAAAAAGCGTCGTTCTCATTTAAACCCATAGAAATCGTATCATTTGAAGCAATCGTTGACATAAACCGTCCTAAGTTAAAAATATTACAAATTTTACATTAGCTCTGCTTTTTTTTTAAACTATTATATAAATTTTAATTGTTTTGATTATTTAAACTTTTTTTAAAATATGGGTCTATTTGCATCTTTGCCAAAATATTAAGTCTGGATCTTCAAAAATCAAATACTAATTGCACTTCTTTTAAAGAAGCAGATAACCGACCTATTTATAGGTCAGCTGTTTTAAAAATATACAAGGGGCAGGTGTCATACTTATTTTTTTCGCTTTTAAAATTATTAATTCAATTAAGTAACTTGTTTTTTTGGTCATCTTTTTATTGGTATTTAACTAATTTTTAACATTTTTTTTTAATTAATCTCTAATACAATGAACTATTTTATAAAGACTTTAAATAACAGCTTGCCTAGAATTTATCATTATGAAAAAAATAGCTCTAATTTGTTTAACTTTTTTTTGCTCAGCTCTTTATGCTGAATCTTGCGATGTTTTGGTTGTTGGGGGAGGCCCAGCAGGTCTAACTTCTGGAATTTACGCATCACGAATGGGATTGAAGGTGATAGTTGCAGAAGGAAAAGTGTCAGGTGGTCAGCTTATGGCGACACATCTTGTTGAAAACTATCCCGGATTTATAGATGGAATTGAAGGACCGGATCTTATCTCTAATATGAGAAGTCAATCTATAAAGTATGGGGCTCAAGTTAAAAGCAATGATGTAATAGGTATTAATTTTAATGTTTATCCGTATCAAGTCACACTATCAGATAGTGACGTTGTTCATGCTAAGAGTTTGATTATAGCAACAGGTTCATCTCCAAAACTTTTAGGATTAGATTCGGAAACCGCTTTGATGGGTGCTGGAGTTAGTACTTGCGCTGTTTGTGATGGTCCTCTCTACCGAAATAAAAATGTTGTGGTGGTTGGAGGGGGAGATAGTGCTTTTGAAGATGCGCTTATACTTTCACAATTTGCTAAAAAAGTCACAATCATACATAGAAGCGATCAATTTCGCGCTTCAACCATCTTGAAAAATAGGGTCAGTCAAGCCAATAATATTGAAATTAAAACATTTCGAGAAGTTGTTAGAATCTCAGATCCTAAGAAGGGTGATGTTGAAGCTATCACGCTTGTAAATAAGAAGACAAATCAACAAGAGCAACTTTTATGCGACGGGGTCTTTATTGCTATTGGTCAAAAGCCAAATACTTCATGGCTAGGTGATCAAATCAAGCTTGATGAGAATGGAATGATACAAAATACCCCTGAAGGGGTATTTACTGCTGGAGATGTAGTTGATCAGCGCTACCGGCAAGCTATTACTGCTGCTGGATCTGGATGTAAGGCTGCTTTAGATGCTTACCATTATTTAAAATTAGAAAGGGAGAATGAAAAATGAAAAAGATGCTTTGTGTGTTGCTATTGCTGCAAATGACATATTTGAGGGCAGAAGAGGTAGATTTATCGAGAGAGATTATGGATGCTATTTTACCAATAGAGAATTATTCTGCCAGTGCAGATCAAATGCTTGAAGTTACAGGTTCTACATTGACTAAGGAGGAGTTTTTAGAGAAATTCTTTAACGCTTATTCTCAAAATGACTTCCAAGAAAGTCTAAAAAATGTGCTTCATAAAAAATTCACTCCCGAGCAGCTCAAAGAGATTCATTCTTTTGTAACAAGTGATCTCTATAAGAAATATACCAAAGAGTTCTATAGTTTTAATATGGAAGTAGCTCCTCTAATGATGCAAATGACACTCAACACGCTTCAAGCAGGGCAAGTTGCTCCTGTGGAAAATCACCAAATAAATGAGAATCACAATATTCTTGTTGCCAATGAGAGTAACTTCGATAGCATTTTAAAAGAGCATGATGCGGTTATTGTCGATGTTTATGCGACATGGTGCGGTCCTTGCAAAGCGATTTCTCCCATCCTTCAAGATCTTTCTAGAGAATTTGAAGGCAAATATGTGTTTGTAAAAATTGATGCTGATGCAAATCCAGCTATAATTGCTAAACTCAAAGCTAAAAGTTTGCCTACCCTTATTTTTTACAAAGAGGGGAAAGAGGTGCATCGAAAAGTTGGTTTCGCGGATAGAAATCAACTTGTCAGTTTGATGGATTCTTACTTCAAACAATAAGAAAATGAGTCTGACTTTTGCTCAATTATCATGAGATGATAATTGAGTACGCCTACTTAGCAATTCAAGATAATAATTTTTAGGGCTGAGTTCATGAAAATTGAAACTCAGCCTTTAAATTTTCATGAAAAGCAGCTAAAGGAAAAGATTAGTTTTTAATTAAAAAAAACTTCAAATATTTCGTTATGGCACTTTAAAATTTGAATTATTATCAGTTTTAGTTATTTCTTCATTAATATGAAATAAAGATAGTAAATCTTAATTTTATGATTTCTTAATATAAGAAGAATGATTTTAAAAGGTTAATTTAATCTAGTTACTATTTTAAAGTCGATAGAAGTGGCTGGAATAGGATTGCAATAAATTGTTATTAAAGCCTATATATGGTAAAGTTATTAACATAATTCAAATTGTTGCATCATTGCGAAATGATGAACGGGTGTATTGATTAGCATGTTGTGAGTATTTTCGATCTAGATAAAATCCTATAAGTATAAATATTTACAAACTAATCAAAAGCAGCTTGTTATGAAAAGCAGACCTTCTTACCAAATTACGCGCCATCCGATTGGCTCACTAAGTGAAATATGGAGTATTTCATGGCCGCTTATATTTGGTTTGATTTCTAATGGTTTGATGATCGTTGTCGACAGATTAATGCTTGGTCATTACTCGTTAGAGGCGATGAATGCAGCGACAACTTCTGGTTCTGCTGCTTTTTCTATTTTTATTTTACCAATGATTGTTGCGGGGATTTCTGAAGTCTTTGTCGGTAGATTTCATGGGTTGCAAATGGAAGAAAAAATGGGCTCTGCTGTATGGCAGATGATCTGGTTTGCTCTGTTTATGACACCAGTGTTCATCATTGCAGGATACGTCTCAGGCCCTTATCTATTTAAAAATATCTTAAGACCCGATCTTGCAGGGCAGTATTTTTATACTATTGTAAACTTTGGAAGTATTTTTTGCGTCGTTCCTGCTCTAATGGGATTTTTTATTGGGCAAGGTAAAGTTAGAATTATCACCATTACAGTTGCATTGGCTAATCTTTTAAACTTTGGGCTTGGCTATGCCTTAATCTTTGGTACCCCAATTAATAGAGCTTATGGAGTTTCTGGAGCAGCCGTGGCGACCGTGATTGCTCAAACTTGTTTGGCTCTAGTTTTCTTTTGGGTCTTTTTAAATGCTTATAATCGCAAACATAAAGGGACTTCCAATTGGAGACTCAAATGGCCTTTATTAATGCAATCTCTAAAAACTGGAGTGCCTGCAAGCTTTGCACACGTCTCAGAGTATGTGAGCTATTTTTTCTTCTTAAAGTTAATGAATAATTTAGGACCTAGTTACTTAACCATTGCCGTTCTTTTAAATACCATCTACATGATTGTCTATTTCATTATTGAAGGGATGTCCAAAGGGGTGATGGCGATCAACTCTAATTTATTAGG
>CAZJSX010000193.1:0-3728 GCA_964548845.1 uncultured bacterium
AGCTGGCCCAGCAAATTTTATTTCAAGGAGATGATATAGTAAAGCTCATGGAAGTTATCGGAGAAGAGTGGACTGCAATAGCTTATTTCATTATTTATCTTAAAGCAGAACTCTATGATTTCAGTTATCTACAGCAGAATGCTTTTGACGCAGAAGATGCCTATTGTAATCAAGAGCGTCAGCTGGTTTTATTTAAATTGATCTGCGAAATTTTTGAAGGAGATTTTCAATTTATCTCTCATGATGAAGCCAGAATCTTTTTCTTGAAACTACAAAATAGTATTAAGAATTTAAATTTTACAGCTTTTGAATCCGAGCAATATCAGCAAATGATGGTAGAAATTAAACAATCCTTAAATGACCTTAATCAACAACAAGGAATCGCCTCTCTATGAAAGTGATGCATGATAGAATTAACAACATGCGCGGCAACTTGATTACAGTGACTGCAACGCATGCCGTATTAGGTGAGCTTGCTAGAATTGAAAGATATGATGGAACATCCACGCTGGCGTCAGTTTTGAGAATTGATAAAGATCAAGTGACTCTACAAGTATTTGGAGGGACTCGGGGTATCAATACTGGAGATAAAGTAGTTTTTTTAAAAAAAGAGATGACAGTTACTTTTAGCGATCAGCTCTTAGGGCGAAGATTAAATGGTGCTGGAGTTCCGATTGACGGTGGCTCGGAAATTGTAGGTGAGGCCATTACAATTGGTAATGCTTCATTTAATCCAGTTAAACGTATTGTCCCTAAAGAGATGGTGAAAACGAACATTCCGATGATTGATGTGTTTAACTGTTTAGTCAAATCACAAAAGATCCCTATTTTTTCAGTTGCTGGTGAACCCTATAACCAACTGCTGATGCGTATTGCCAATCAAACTGATGCTGATATTGTAGTTATTGGTGGAATGGGACTTACATTTGACAACTATCAAGCATTTATCGACAACTTTGAAAAGTCTGGGACTATTGGCAGAACAGTGATGTTTGCTCATAGAGCGACTGATCCTATTGTGGAATGCGTTTTAGTACCTGATATGGCTCTTGCTTGTGCTGAGCGTTTTGCTATGCAAAATAAAAACGTGTTAGTTTTATGAACAGATATGACTTCATTTGCAGATGCTATTAAAGAGATTTCGATTACTATGGATCAAATTCCAGCTAACCGAGGATATCCTGGCTCACTCTACTCTGATTTAGCAGCTCGCTATGAAAAAGCAGTTGATATTCAAGATAGTGGATCGATTACACTCATTGCTGTGACAACCATGCCTGGAGATGATGTGACTCACCCGATTCCAGATAATACGGGATATATCACAGAAGGGCAATTCTATCTGCATGGTGGACGTATTGATCCTTTTGGTTCGCTCTCACGTTTAAAGCAGCAGGTCATTGGCAAAGTGACCAGAGAAGATCATGGGGAAATTGCCAATAACATGATTCGCTTGTATGCAGACTCTAAAAAAGCAAGAGAGCGTCAAGCGATGGGATTTAGACTCTCTAAGTGGGATGAGAAGCTCTTAAATTACTCGAAGCTTTTTGAAGAAAACATGATGAATTTAGAGGTGAACTTACCACTGCTACAAGCCTTGGATCTCGGCTGGAAAATTTTAGCCCAATGTTTTGAAAAAGAAGAAGTGGGAATTAAACAGAAATTTTTAGAAACCTATTGGCCAAATCAGTAGGATAGCAATATGGCAAATATCAAACTGACAAAAAATGAACTGAGAATGCAGCAGACAAGGCTCAAGCAGCTTCAGCGTTATTTGCCGACTTTGCAGTTGAAAAAAGCTCTTTTGCAAGTTGAAGTTCAAAATGTTCGTCAGGTGATTCAGTCGCTCGAGAAGAAAAGACAAGAAATCTATGAAGAGATAGAAGATCAAGCGAGATTATTTCCAGAAATGGACTTCCCTTCACTAGAACAAGCTGTGCAAGTGGATAAAGTCTTAAAAGATCATGAAAATATTGCTGGAGTAGAGATCCCTGTTTTTAAAGGGGTGGAGTTTCATCCTTTAAACTACCATCTTTTTGATTCGCCAATTTGGATGGAAGCTGCTATTGCCGGTCTTCATCAGTTAATAGAGATCAATTGTCATATTAAAATAGCTCGAGAAAAATTAAAGCTTTTACAAGATGAATTGCGCGATGTTTCCATTAGAGTCAATCTTTTTGAAAAAGTGTTAATTCCTCGCTCTTTAGAGAACATCAAAAAAATTAAAGTCTTTTTAGGGGATCAACAGCTTGCAGCGGTTGCTCAAGCCAAGGTTGCCAAAACAAAAATAGAACAAAACAAGGAAGCTGCATGCGCTTAGATGTTAAAAAGTTTTTGTTTTTTGGTCCAGCGACACAAAAAAATGAGTTTTTTAGAAAAGCTCAATCCGCTGGGTTGATTGAATTTATTGATCAAAGTGGACATAAATTTGATATCGTTCCCGAGCCTGTCAAGGTGATGAATAAAGCTTTAAAAATTACTCGCCGTCTCCCCCTCAAAAAGCAAGCTTCATTTGAAACAGTTGAAGAGGCGTTAGGGATTGCTCACGAAGTCAATTCTAGGCAAGAAAAAATCGACCGTTTAAACGAACAGCTCAAAACAATTGAACAAGAAATGGAAAGAGTTGCTGTTTTTGGCCATTTTTCTAAAGGTGATATCACTTTTATTGAACAAGCAAGTCAAAGGCACATTCAATTTTTCTTTGCAAAAAATGTCAATAAAATCCCCGATGTTCCAGAACTCATTAGTGTAGGTAAAGATCACGAACTTTACTACTTCATGGCGATTAATAAAGAAAAAAAATCGTATGAGGGGATGGTCGAGATGACCATTGAGCACTCTTATGGTGATTTATTCAAGCAGCGAAGAGCTGTGAAATCAGAGTTGCAACATCACGAATATCGGTTAAAAGAGCTAGCAGCTTATCGCACCCTAATCAAGCAGGCTGTAGTTCATGAGTTCAATAGCCATTATTTGACAGTGAATCGAAATTTTGTGGAATACCACTGGGAAGAGAGCTTTTTCTCAGTAGAGGGTTGGGTTGCTGATAACCGTTTAGAAGAATTAGATCGTATTTTAGAGTCATTTTCCATTTACATGAGTCCTATTCAAAAAGAAGACCATGAGGTGTTGCCAACTCATCTTGAGAACACGGGTGCTGCAAGACTTGGAGAAGACTTAGTCTATGTTTACGATATCCCGTCTGTTTCAGATAAAGATCCCTCAGCTTGGGTCTTGTGGGCATTTGCCTTTTTCTTTGCTTTTATTATTGGTGATGGGGGATACGGGCTAATCTTTTTGGGCTTTTATTTTTGGATGAGAAGAGATAAAAATCCATCTCCTAGTGCAAAGCGCTTCACTAAGCTTGTCGGTGTGTTATCGATTAGTTGTATTCTTTGGGGAGCTGCTGTGACCTCATTTTTTGGCATAGAATTCAATTTGGAAAATCCTCTTAAACATTATGCGCCGCTCACTCAGCTAGTAGAAGCTAAAGCTAATTACCACATTAAAATGCAAGATGCAGCGTATCAAGAATGTGTCGAGAAAATACCTGAACTGAAAAATGTGACGGTGCCTTATGAGTTTTTAACCAAAGGTGTTGTCACTTCAAATGGAAAAACGGTCGATGAGGTTTATGAGAATTTTGCAGATAGTGTGATGCTTGAATTTGCCCTTTTTGTGGGGGTAGTTCACTTGATCATGAGTATGCTTCGCGATTTAAAACGCTC
>CAZJSX010000194.1:0-3713 GCA_964548845.1 uncultured bacterium
CCCTATGCAATATTTGTCGTCAGCTGGGAAAGGGGCCAAAACTACTTTTTTGAATGAGTTTGCATCTGGGGCAAATAGACTTTTAATAATATCTTTTGTCGTTCTGTAAATTTTATTGACGAATGGGAGGCGATTGATAACGTAGTCGCCTAGTTTCAAAAAAGAATTTATAAAGAAAATTCGAGTCAGTGCACCAACCAAAACTGTGACAATAAAAAGTCCGATTAAAATAAAAATTTGAACTAAGTACTGCAGCATACTTGGTGGTAAATATTTTAATAAGATAGGCAGTTTGGTTGAGATTAAACTGTAAAAGAAATGGGTAAAAGGGTGAGTTAAAAAATTTAGAATAAAAAAGACGATGAAAAGGGTTAAAGCTACTGGAATTAATAGAGCAAGTCCTGCAAAGAATGTTTTTTTCATGTTTTTTTACTCGGTGGGTCTAAAGGATCATTGGGATTTGCTGAAGTCACCATACCGCATGAGACGATGAATTTTAAAGCATCTTCAATACTCATGTCTAAATACATCACTTCACTTTTTTTAAATTGTAGCAAATAGCCAGTGGTTGGATTAGGAGTTGTCGGAAGAAAAATAGAAACTAGATCTTTTTTTGTGTTTTCTGTGAAAGTAAGGGGAACCTCCCTACCTAAAAAACCTAGACAGTAAACCGAAGAATTTGGAAAGTTAACCATGACAACTTGTTTAAATGCCTTTTCAGTTGAAGTAAAAAAGACATTGGTCACTTCTTTTAAAGTCTTATAGAGCTTACTAATAAATGGAATGCGGTGAATTACTTTATCACCCAACTTGACGAGCCCTTTAAATAGTAGCCATCTGCCAAAAAGACCCAAAAGCAAAATAGAGCCAAAGAGGGCGATTAAGACTAGTATTTGACTCCAAACATGAACTGCTCTTTCAGAGCTGAAGAAAGGGTAGTTGCCGTGAACAAGTGGAGTTGCCTCTAAAAGCCTTTGAGCGATATCTAAAAAAGGATCAGTAAGTAAATTAACAATAAATGAAACAATGATTAGAGTTAAACCTAAAGGAAGTAGGATAACAAGGCCAGTTAAGAAGTTTCTTTTCATGTATTGATGGGGGTCGTTGATCTAAAAATAAAACACAATTTCTTTTACAGTATCAAGAAAAACGATTTCTCACCACTATAAAAAACTACCTTTTGACTCTAAAGCTCCAGTCGATCTCTTGATTGACAAAGTTAATCGATTTGATGCTTACAGAAATTTTTTTCCCGACAGTGTATTTCTTGCCGTGTTTTTCGCCTGTTAGGGAATTGGTCTTTTCATTGAAGACAAAATAATCGCCATTCATGCACGAAACATGGACAAACCCTTCATATAGAAGCTCAGGAATCTCAAATAAGATTCCAAAAGGTTTAATTTTAGTGATCACTGCTGGATATTGTGTATCAGATCTATTTTGCTTAAAATAGCGGAGCATTTTTAAAGATCGAACAGAGCTCTCTGCTTTTGCAGACAGACGCTCTTGATCAGAGCATTTTTCTGCAATCTCTTTAACGCCAGCAGTGGAGCAGTTTTGAAAGACCGCTCTATGAATGACTAAGTCGACATAGCGTCTAATTGGACTTGTAAAATGGCAATAGTAATCTAGTTGCAGACCATAGTGACCGGCATTGTCTGGGCTGTAAATAGCCAATTTCATACATTTAATAAATTGTACAGAAAGCTGATGTTCTAAGGCAGTGCCCTTTACCTCTTCAAATAAAGCCTGGATCTCTTTTTGAGTGGGGCTATCAGAGAGCTTTAAACCCATGCTATCAGCGGTTTGAACAAAAGATTGAATATTGTCTGATTTTGGCTTTTCGTGAATTCGGAAGGGGATTGCAATCTTTTTATCGCTTAAATGTTTGGCAATCACTTCATTGTTCTTTAACATGAATTCTTCAATCATCTGATGGGTAATGTCATATTCAATCAGCTTGATTTCATAAGGCTCACCTTTTTCATTAACCATGATCTTAGCATCCGAAAGAGCTAAGTCTACGCAACCTCTGTCACTTCGCACCTTTTTTAAAATTAAGGCGAGCTTTTCTAATTCTTTAAGTTGCTTAACGAATGGATTTTTTTCTTTAGAATCCAAAATAGCGCGAACTTCTTCATAAGTAAATCTTTGTCTACTCTCAATAATTGAGCGAGTAATGCGATAGTCTAAAAGCTCTCCTTGCTTGTTGAGAGTCATTAATGTCGAGACAGCAAGCCTTGGAACATGTGGCTTTAAGCTGCATAAATGGTCGGCCAGCTCTTTGGGGAGCATCGAGATACATGTATCTGGGAAATAGGTCGAATTGCACCGCATAGCTGCTTCTAAATCTAAAGCAGTACCTTCTTTAACAAAATAGGACACGTCAGCAATATGCACACCCAGCTCATAGTTTCCGTCCGGTGTTTTTTCTAACGAGATGGCATCGTCGTAATCTTTGGCAGTTTCTGGATCGATGGTAAAGCAGACAAGGTGACAAAGATTTTCTCGATCAGGGTAATCTTCTAATCTAATTTCAGCAGGTAAGTTTTTGACTTCATCTAATACTTGTAATGGAAATTTTTGACGCAGTCCAAATTCATAGATAGCAGCTTCAGTATCACAAGAAGGATCTTTAATCTGACCGATATATTTTTTAAATACACCTTTGAATCCCTCTTTATCACCGTCATGGGCAGAGAGCTCAATTTGAATTCGATCTCCACGATTTAAGGCTACTTTAGGGGGTATTTTGATCTCAACTTCTTTTGTGGGACCTAATAAGGGGCAAAGCACTCTGGCATATTTTTCAAAAGATTCAGTGACTGTTCCGCCGATTAGCATAATCTTGCGTTTAAGGATTTTAACAATGACGCCTTCATAGCCTTTCTCGTCTTTGCCGGTCACTTCTACATGAACTAAATCACCTTCAACAGCAGCCGATGCTTTAGTCTTGGGGATAAAGACTTCGTGCTCAAAAGGGCCTTCGCTTGGCTTAACAAAACCAAAGCCTAGTCGATGAGATTTAAAGATACCAGTAATGAAAAAGTTAGAGTCCATGAATTAGACCCCGTTGCGGTTTAAAATATACATATGTTTTAGTATAACTTTTTTAAAAATTAAAACCTACGCAAATTCATCCTTTATTTCAATAAAGTTGCAAGTTATTTTTTTAGAACTGTTGATTTAGCATTGGTTAAGTTTGGATTCTTGTTCTTAGTTCTTGATTTTCGTTGAACCATTGATAGATCCTGATAAAACTCTAAATCTAATTAGTCGATATTTCCATTTGTTTCTTAATAGAGTAGGTGCCGCAGAGATTAGAAAGTAAGTTAAAAAATATTTGAATTTACATCAGATATCAACAAGTTCTTCATACAGTTAGAAATGAAATTAAAATGACAAATATCCTAAGAAGATGGCATATTTTCTCGAAGTTAATTTTTTTTGGATTTTTATGACTGTTTGGGGCCGTTTAAAATACTTTGTATTATTGTTATTTATTATTTCTTTTTCTTCAGATGCTTTTGCTCTAGACGACTCAATCGGATGGACACACATAGAGCTTGGGGCTGGTAATTATGGTACTGATGGTCATACTAAAACTTCTCAAGCCATGACAGTTCTTATGAAATTAAAAAATGTTTCAGAGAAGAAAAATTATGTTGATGAACTTGAGGAAGTAGGTCGTGGTGATTATAATCCTGAAGAGC
>CAZJSX010000195.1:0-3702 GCA_964548845.1 uncultured bacterium
TAATCTAAAATAGTGATTTATAACGGCTGCCAATTGCAGCCTTTATCTCTTTAGCTTTTTCTTTAAATTCTCATCAATTTTATGTAAGAATTGGGTGGTTGTTAACCATGGAGCTTTGTCGCTAATTAAAATAGCTAAATCTTTGGTCATGAAACCGCTTTCTACAGTTTCGATACAAACTTTTTCTAGAGTTTGTGCAAAATGGATAACTTCTGGAGTGTTGTCAAATTTTCCGCGATGAGCAAGTCCTTGAGTCCATGCAAAAATAGAAGCAATCGGGTTTGTTGAAGTCTCTTTACCTTGCTGATGTTGTCTATAGTGGCGAGTGACGGTTCCGTGAGCCGCTTCCGCTTCAACTGTTTTTCCATCTGGAGTTAATAAAACAGAGGTCATTAAACCCAATGATCCAAATCCTTGAGCAATGGTATCTGATTGAACATCGCCATCGTAGTTTTTACAAGCCCAGACATAACCGCCTGACCATTTTAAACAAGAGGCAACCATGTCATCAATCAGCCTGTGTTCATAAGAAATCCCTTTAGCTTCGAACTGTTTTTTAAATTCTTTATCATAGGTTTCTTGAAAGATGTCTTTGAATTTACCATCATATTTTTTGAGTATCGTATTTTTAGTGGAGAGGTAAACAGGCCAGCCTAATTCCAAGCCGTAATGAAAAGAGGCTCTAGCAAAACCGCGGATCGATTCTTCTAAGTTATACATGGCCATTGCCACCCCTTTTTCATGAAACTCAAAAACTTCATCAACAGTTGGAGCAGATCCATCAGATGGGGTAAAGACAAGCTCAAGTTTGCCTGGCTTTGAAATAATCATCTCATGAGCTCTGTATTGATCGCCATAAGCATGTCTGCCGATGACAATCGGCTTGGTCCAATTAGGGACAAGTCTTGGGACATTTTTGCAAATAATAGGCTGACGAAAAATGGTTCCACCTAAAATATTGCGAATTGTGCCGTTTGGGGATCTCCACATTTTTTTTAAATGAAATTCTTTAACTCTGTCTTCATCCGGGGTAATGGTTGCACATTTAACGCCTACACCATATTTTTTTATGGCGTTAGCTGCATCAATTGTGACTTGATCATCAGTTTGATCTCGATGTTCAATACCTAAGTCAAAGTATTTAAGGTCGATATCCAAATAAGGGAGAATGAGCTGTTTTTTGATAAATGACCAGATGATGCGGGTCATCTCATCGCCATCTAATTCTACAACTGGATTTTTAACCTTTATTTTCATCTGATTTTCCTTTAAAGTTTTATCAACTATTATCAAGCTTTTTATACTGGGTTATATGGAATCAATTCAAGAGTTATTGAAAAGTCCTTCACTTGTCCAAAAGCAGTTAAAAGATCTTTTTAGTTTACAAAGATCATATCTGAACGCTTTTTTTGATCAAATTGATCTTGCAAGTGTTGAAAAACTAGTCAACCGCTTAGCTCATGTTACTGGAATTATTTTTTTTACAGGAGTTGGTAAAAGTGGTTATATTGCCCAAAAGCTTGCTGCAACTTTTGTCTCCATGGGGATCAAAGCCATGTTTTTACCTCCAACCAATGCGCTGCATGGCGATTTAGGTATTGTTGCTAAAGATGATTTATTTATTTTTTTAAGTAAGAGTGGAGAGACTGAAGAGATCTTAAGTCTTATCCCTTTTATTCGCAACAAAGGGGCATACACTGTTTCTGTGATTTCCAAAAAAAATAGCAGACTGAGTAAAGCAAGTGATGAGAGTATTTATTTGCCGATCGAAAAAGAGATTTGCCCTTTTAACATTGTCCCAACAACATCAACAGAAGTGCAGCTTATTTTTGGAGATGTCTTGGCGGTCGCTCTGATGCAAAAAAAGAAGTTAACTCTTACTGAGTTTGCAACTAATCACCCAGCTGGCAAAATAGGCAAAGAGCTTTCGTTAAAAGTAGAAGATTTAATGCTTAAAGATGAAAAGATTCCAATGGCTCACATTGAACAAAAGCTTAAAGATGTTTTATCTGAAATGACACTCAAGCGCTGTGGTTGCTTAATCGTTGTCGATCATGATAAAAAACTAGAAGGGATTTTCACTGATGGCGATTTAAGAAGAGCGTTGCAAAATCATGGTTCAAAAGTTTTAGAATATACTCTTAAAGAGATCAAAATTGGGCATCCTAAGACAATAGAGCCACAGAAATTGGCTTGGGAGGCTTTAGAGTTGATGGAATCGGATCAAAAGCATCCTTTTATGGTTCTTCCTGTGATCGATCATCATAAACAAGTTAAAGGCCTAATTAAAATGCATGATATCATTCAATCAGGCCTTTAGTAGATTTTTTAATAAACGATTTTTAATCTTGATCTTCATGTAAGTCTGACCCTAATGCGTCATCAGAACTTGCTGGGCTTAGCTGCGTGAATAGTCTTCGGCCTTGATAACCTAATCCTCTATCGGCGTTCATATCTAAATCCATCTCAATAAAATTGTCAGGTAGTTGATGTACAACTACTGCATTAGCAAATAAATGCCCTAACTGTAACCGAGAATTAGGTGATTCATCAAAGCGCATTCTTGCATTTTTTAAAGGGGAGTTTGGACTTGAACTAGCTTGTCTTTTTGGTGCATTTGGCACTATTGGAGATTGTTGTTGTTGAATGTACCAATCGGGATTGGGTGGGGTGACGTTTCGACTGTTTGCTGACATAAAAACTCTTCTTTGGTTATGAATTAAATAAAAAGAAGAAATATTTTTATATAAATTAAAATTAAAATCAATGATTATTTTAATTTTTAATTAAAAAATAGTTTTAATATCAAAACTTATTTTAATAATATAATTATAATTTTAATTATCAAAGATGGTTTCAAGTTCTTTTAGAGTCACTTGTTTGTAGTGCCCCATCGGCAAATGGCCCAATCTTAAATTGCCAATGCGAATGCGCTCTAAGTGTTCGATGATAAGGCCTGTTTGCTCAACAAGTGCTCGAACTTCTCTTTTCTTGCCTTCTTGAACTACAATTTTGACCGTATTTTTTCTCACTTTATCGACTTTAGAAGGTCTGACAAAAGTTTTTTCAATAGAAATACCTAAACTGATTTGCTCGAGGTGAGCTGGAAGGATTTCGGAGTTTGTTTTGACAATATATTCTTTTTCAATTTCGAAACTAGGATGGATGATGCGATGAGCTAAGTGTCCGTCATTGGTGACAATGATTAAACCCATAGTCTCTTTATCTAATCTACCGACAGTAAAAAGGCGCTCTTTTTGAGGTAGTAAATCTAAAATAATATTTTTATAACGTCTGTCATTAGCGCAGACATACCCTTTAGGTTTGTTTAAGATGTAGTAGACTTTAGGTTCAGAGGCGACAATAGGCTTATTATCGACTAGTATTTTGTCGACAGTAATATCCACCATATGTTGGGGAATGTCGATGACTTTGCCATTAACTTTAACTTTTTTTGAAAAAATGAGTTCTTCACATTTTCTGCGAGAGGCAACTCCAGCGGATGCTAATACTTTACTTAGTCTATTTTTAGGCATATATAGTGTTATTTTGAAATGAAATTAAACTTAATAATAAGCATTATAAACTAATAGATCTTATTATAATAATACTTTCTAAAAGATAATGGTAAAAATTAGATAAGAAAAAATAGAGCCCTTTGCTAAAATATTCTCTTTGTATTTTTAAGGTATTATGAAAAAA
>CAZJSX010000196.1:0-3701 GCA_964548845.1 uncultured bacterium
GGGCACTAATTCAACAAACTCTAAATTCAGCCGACTTGTCGCGAGCTGCAATTGCTTTCATTTTAAAATAATAATTATTATTTATATTTATTTAATTTTAAATTCTCCATCTTTGCATTTTTTCTAAAAAGCGTTAGACTACCTCGATATTTAATTTATATTAACTCTTTTCAAAACGATCATGTCTAGTCAAACAGCCCTCAGCTTAAGTGTATTTGGAACTTGTTCTCTTTGGGATCCCCTGAGTGCAACTACATATCCAGCCGAATTTAGAAATGCCGAATGGGGCACACGCCTTTTAACTCAAATCGATGGGCATAAAAGTAGCTGCCATTTTACTTTAAATGGCTCAAGTCGAGAAATTGGGGCACAGCGAATTTTTGTGATTGAGACCAAGAGGCTTTCAAATCCCTTTACTAGCTACATATTTACAGCTCAAAAAAAGATTGTTGAGGCTACTTCCCAATCTCGGCGATTTGCCGAGTTGACAAATGATGGCAATGGTAACCTTATAGTGTTATTTAAGCCTTTGATTGATCATGATCCTGCCGATACAAGATCTTGATGCAAACTTGAAAATAGCTTTTCTAGATAGAGTCTGCAGAGTCATTTTAATTCCATTTAAATTCAACCTACATGCAAAAAAGCTTTAGTCTATTTCTTATTTTTGTTAAGAGAATAAGAAACTAAAAGCTTTATTGTATGGAAAAACACTCTGATCGCTATGGACTGATTTATTATGCGAGCCTCATCGCATCCATTGGTAGTCTTTTGGTCGGTTACACCACAGTGATTATTTCTGGCGCTCTTATCTTCATTAATAATACATTTCGCTTTTCAGTTGAGCAGCAGGAAATTTTAGTCAGCACTGCTCTATGTGTGGCTATCATTGGTGCTCTACTAGCAGGCCCTATGTGCTACAAATTTGGCAGACGCTTTACTATTTTAACAGCCGCTGTTATTTTCATGCTCGCATCGATTCTCTCTCTTTTTTCTCGCAACTATCAGGTTCTATTTATGACGCGAGCTTTGACCGGACTTGGAGTGGGTATGGCTTCAATGGCAGTCCCTTTTTATATTTCAGAAATTGTTCCTGCAAATATACGGGGATCTTGTGTTTGCTTAACGACTCTAGTGTTTTATTTAGGAGCTTGTTTGGCATACATCGTCGATAGAGCTTTTGCCAGTAACATGCAGTGGCAATATGTGCTAGCTTCTGCGTTTATTCCTGCTCTGGGATTATTTATAGGGATGTATCACATGCCAGAGACTCCGCACTGGTTAGTTGCTCATGATAGAAAAGAAGATGGTAAAAAAGTATTGAGTCGCATGCGTTATGCGCTGGATGCAGAAGAGGAAATTGAAGCTATAAATGATAGCTCTGAATTTAAAGAGAAAAAGAGTTTATTAAAAAGAGGAGTCGTTCGGGCTTTTTTTATTGGCTCTTTGGTTGCCATTTTTATGGAAGTAACTGGTGCTGATGCTGTATTTTATTATATGCCGACGATTTTAAAGTCTGCTGGCTTTTGGGAGCAAAAAGCTGCAATTTCAGCAAGTATCGCCATGGGTGTTGTGAGCTTTATTACAGCAGGTGTTGCTATTGTTTTAATTGATTGGATTGGCAGAAGAAAGTTGCTACTTGTAGGAACGTTTTTGATGACCCTGGGTTTGATCATGATAGGGATCGTTTTTAAGTATTATTCGTATTATGAAAATCATCACGTGTATTTGATGCTTTCATTTTTACTATATGCCTTAGGTTATGTTTTGGGACTAGGATCAGTGGGGTGGCTTTTAATTTCAGAAATTTATCCGTTGAAGATCAAAAGTTTTTCAATCGCTTTTACAATTACCATTAAGTGGATTGCTAATTATCTTATTGCCAGATTTTTTCTAACTCAAATCTTGCATTATGGTCGCCATCACACTTTTTGGGTGTATGCCTCGCTTAGTGTCATCTGCTTTTTCTTTATCTACTTTTTTGTTCCCGAAACTAAAGGAAAAAGCTTAGAATCTATTGAAGAATATTGGCTAAAGGATAAAAAACATGGAACGCAAATCGACTAGTTATAGTTTCTTTTCACCTTTTATGGGTTTGGCTTATTTTGTCACCCATCCCTTTTTATGGGCAGTGGCATTGGTTACCATTTTGACTTTAATTACGCTACTCTTGGCTTTGTTTGTCATCGTGCTCATTAAAACATGGCCACATGGGCAAACAGGTTTTGATGCTAATTTAATCAGTGTTTTAAAGTCATTTGGGTATAGCAGCGTGGCTTTGCTTGTGGGTTTTATTGTTTTGATGCCAGTTGGGGTCGCATTAGGTTTAGATCGAATGGTTCGAAAAATTTTAATCCATCGCGGAGAGGCTTGCCAGGATGTGGGTTTTTTCAAATCGCTGTACGCCGGTGGAATCATTTTTTTTAAAACTTTTTTCTGGCGGCTATTTTGGCCAATTGTAAGTTTAGTAGGGGTTCTTTTTTTAGGGCCGATCGGGATATTCATTAGCCAGCTCGGATTGGGGCATTTAGCTATCATTGACGCGGTAGATTTGACTTTAGCTCTCAAAGGTAAAAATACAAATGAGCGTCTTTTTTATTATAAGCATCACCAGATGAAGATTTTTTGCGTTGGATTTTCTGCAGCACTTTTGGGGCTAATGCTTTCGATTTCTTTTATCGGTTGGGTTTTATGGATTCCGGCAGTGTTTTGTGGGGTTGCTCTATGGATTCATCAAGAAGTGCCAACGTTATGAATTGGCAGTAGCGCAAATTTTAATTTTTTGAGAAATATTTTCTAGGAGATTCTCAAAGCAGGCATGAGGTGCATCTTTAGAGTTAATTTCTATCCAATCGGCTCTGTTTTGATAGTAGGGGAGCATTTGTGAGAATTGTTCACTGAAAATCCTCAAACGCTCTTCAATGACCTGTTCTGTATCGTCATTTCGAATATGAAGCTTTACATGACAATCATCGCAATGATCATTTGTTATAGGGGGAAGAAATACAGTATGGTATGTGCGAGTGCATTTCATGCAAAGGCGCCTTCCCATTAAGCGTTGCATCAAAATCATTTTATCTAAAGAAACATTGATGAAAATAAGGCGGTGAGTGCTAGAAAAAGAGTGATCGAGGATTTGCGCCTGTTTCAAAGTTCTTGGAAAACCATCTAGAATAAATCCTTGATTGCAATCCTTTTGAGCGATTCGATTGGTGAGCAAATCTAAAATAAGCTCGTCTGGAGGAAATTGCCCTTGTTTTAAAAATTGCTGGATGAAGTCGCCAGTTGGGCTGTTGTTTTTGCATTCAGCTCTCAAAAGGTCGCCCGTTGAAATATGAGGCATAGCCATGTGCGAGGCTAGTCTTTTAGCCTGTTCTCCCTTTCCAGCTCCTGGAGGACCAAAAAATACAAAAATGCAGTTAGGCGAGGCCATGGTTTTCTTCGAGGAAGTTTAATTTAAAGAAATAAGGATAATATAACGGGCAAAATATTTCAATTAATATTTTCATAGGCCGCTTGTTTTTAGAGTTTTAAATAGTTTAATTAATCCTAAATTTCTGAATAAAATGTCTTTACCTATTAATCTTTTATTAGATAAGATGAAAATTATGAGAAAAAGACTTCAAATTACAGTTAGTTGCCTCATTTTACTTTTAATTTCTAGTTGTTCGGGTTATGCACCTCAAGACCCTGCTAAAACT
>CAZJSX010000197.1:0-3682 GCA_964548845.1 uncultured bacterium
GCTGTCTTTTTATTTAAAACTTCACCGGTTGAACATCCAAGTAAAGATTATACTAAAAATATTCAAGCGATGCTGGGTAAAGATTATCCCGATGTCAAATTCACTTATAACCAAAGCACGGGTAGTTTATTTTTAGTGGGGCACGTTTTGAGCGCTGTTGATAAAGATGAACTTATCTATAAACTGAATAACTTAAACTACATCACGCAGATAGAAGATAACATTGTTGTCGATAATTATGTCTCACAAGAGATGAACTTGATTTTATCGCGCAATCCTAATTGGCAGGGAATTAGCATTCAATCGCCACAACCTGGACAATTTGTATTGTCGGGATATCTTCCAAATAGAGATTCAGGAGCTGCTTTATCTGATTATATCAACGTTCAGTTCCCATATATCGATCGATTAACAAATTATGTCGTTATTGAAGAGGACTTATATCAAGATATTTTGAGTAAGCTCTACAACTACGGCTTTTATAACATTCAAATTGAACTGGCTAATGGGGAAGTGACATTTACAGGTTATATCAACGCCTCTTATGAAAAAGCTTTCCATACTGTGACTAAAGATGTCAGCCGAATCTTAGGTGTGAGAAAAGTAAATGACTATGTAGTCATTGTTGGAAAAACAACGCTGCTTGAAAAGATTGAAAAAGATATTAGCGACTTATTTAACGATCCGTCAATTGTCAATCTAACCAACTATATGAATGATGGGACAATTCAAAATTACACCGTCACAGGTTATGCTGAGCAAAATTGTATAGGAAAAGCGATTGAAGTTAACGGCAATATATTGACTCTAGGCGACACTTTGGATGGAATGAAAATCATTGCCTTTGACAGAGGGTGCATGATTTTGGAAAAAAACAATTTGAAATATAAAATCGAATATAATAAGTGAAGTTAGAACTTAAATTAAGTAAAGCATATCACAACTTGGTGGGAGAAAAACTATGTTTGGTAAAGATGGGGCAAAAGACTCTAGTGGAACTAAGAAAACTGTTTTTGACATGGAAACCCGTCTTAAAAAACACCCTGAAGAGAAAAAAAAGGCTCATCATCATATCGAAGAGCAGATGAAGACCTTGAAAGGGATGCTTCGCAAAGGGAGCCATAACCCAAAAGAGTATGATCAAATTGGATATATCCTCTTAGGTTATAATGCGATGTTAAAAGTGATGAACCGGATTAAATAATTAGGTGGCGATATGTCTTTAAATTGGGGCCCGATGGCATCTGCCATCAGAACGAGTGTAAACAGTGTTAGAACAAGTTTGTCAGCAATTTCGACAACTCCAAGTAGTATGAAATTGGAAGCTACAGCTAAGTTGCAGTGGGAAATGTCCATTATGCAGCAGGTTCTGCAGGCTTCTTCCAACGTGGTTGAAGGTTGTATGTCGACAGCGAAGAATGCTATTGGTAATATGAACAGATAATTAAAAGAGCGATTTTTTAAGAGGATTAGGTTATGGAAAAAAGTCATCCCAATCTCAAGTCATTTGCATCTGATGTGCCAATGCTTGTTGAGGCCGGTTTTGTAGCGATTAAGCAAGTTGACGAAGATAGTGCTAGAAAATGTTTCTACGCTGCCATGGTTATCGATCCAAATGAGCCTCTTCCTGTTATTGGTCTTGGGATTGTCAGCTTATTTAAATTGGATCTTGATGAAGCTAAAAAATTATTTAGACTTGTTTTGCAAGCCGATCCTCATAATCAGATGGCTAAAACCATGCTTGGAATTGCAAATCTTTACTCGATCACAGAAGAAGGGCTTAAAGAAGGCAAGCATTTAATTGATGATGTTCTGCAAACAACAGATCAACATGACTTGCAAGAGCTAGGAAAGTCTTCTCAAGAGTTGATGAAAGAAATTAAAAAGAAAATGAGAGATTTGCATCCACTACAATCTAATAACAACAAGCTTCCTCCACACAAGCGATTGAAAAAAGATTAATTTTTAAAAAATTCATAGGAGGCAGTTATGGCAGGTGGAAATCCAATTAGCGGTAATATTGGACCGGCTAATATTAAACCTACCAATCCTATGCCTGATGAAGGAGATCAAGGATCTTCTGCCCATGGTTTTCAATCACTGGCACAAACCGTTTCATCACCAGCTTCTGCTAAACCATCGCCGATGCAGGTAGCCCAAGGGGCGCAACCGAGCATGCAATCTGGGCAAGTATCAGCGCAGAATTTAGTTGCGAATATGCAACAAGTGCTTTTGCAAATGAAAGGGTTGCAGCAAGGGCTTCAAACACCTGATTTAAAGCTTAATGCTAGAACAAGACGTTTGCTCGATGCTAAATTAAAAAGAACGCGCGATAACATTAATTTTATCAATTCTAAAGTTAATGTTGGAGATGAAGATCTCGATCAGCGTCAAAAAGCTAAAAAAATGGCATCCCTTGAAGGGACTGATCCAAATGATAGTCATAATCAGACCATTTCAAAATTCATCAATTATTTAACGGATGGGCAAAGCCAATTAGAATCTGCGATGAATGGGGTTTCTAATTTGGGAAATAAGAAGAATCCTGGTATACAGTTAGAGAGTATCTTTTCAATGCAAGTGAAGCTATATAGATCTCAAGTTGAAATTGAGTTTTCCACAGCTGTCTTGCAAAAAGCAATTGACGATTTAAAAACATTAATGAGTGTCCAGTTATAAATGGATGATGGTTCAAATTTCGAAAATCTGATGAACGAGTTGGAGTCTTTAGAGCTAACTAGCGTTCACGGCCGTATTACTGAAATTGTGGGGATGCTCATTAGAGCTGTTGTCCCACAAGTTAAAGTAGGTGAAGTTTGCTTGATTAAGCGCGAAGGGGCAGAGCCATTGCGCGCGCAAGTTGTCGGCTTTACTCAAGATGAAGTTTTATTATCTCCTCTTGGCGATATGAAAGGGGTAGGTCCATCATCTGAAGTCATTCCGACTAGAAAACCTTTGCAAGTGCGCCTTGGACCTAAACTTTTAGGTCGTGTACTCAATGGCTTGGGTGAGCCGATGGATGTTGAGACTAAAGGGCCACTCATTACTGAAGAACTTTATCCTATTGAACAAGATCCCCCTGATCCATTAACAAGAGCCATTATTAAAGAGCCACTATCTATTGGCGTGCGCTGCATCGATGGTGTGCTCACTTGCGGAAAAGGGCAAAGAGTCGGTATTTTTGCAGGTGCTGGTGTTGGAAAGTCAACAACACTGGGTATGATTGCCAGAAATGCTAAAGCTGATGTGAACGTAATTGCCTTAATTGGTGAGCGTGGAAGAGAACTTAGAGAATTTATTGAACAAGATTTAGGTGTTGAAGGGATGGCTAGATCTGTTGTGGTCGTCTCTACTTCAGACCAACCCTCTCAAGTGCGTATTAATGCAGCCTATGTTGGAACTGCCATTGCTGAATATTTTCGCGATCAAGGCAAATCTGTTATTTTGATGATGGACTCTGTGACTCGCTTTGCCAGAGCTTTAAGAGAAGTTGGGCTTGCCAAAGGGGAGCCACCTGCTAGAGCTGGTTTTACCCCATCTGTTTTTGCAACACTTCCAAAGCTACTAGAGCGTTCAGGAAATTCAGATAAAGGATCTATCACCGCCTTTTATACAGTACTTGTAGAAGTCTCGCTCGAGCCATAGCCCATCCGGTCCATCGTCTCGGTGACCACCGGCCACG
>CAZJSX010000198.1:0-3647 GCA_964548845.1 uncultured bacterium
ATAAAGCGTTGCGAATTCTAGCAATAGCTCCAAAAGTATTAGTGCGTGGTCTTAAATGTGCAATTGTTCTTAAAAACTCAAAAGAGTGGCGCTTTTTTTGAAGAGGATAGTCGGCATCACAAAGACCAATAATTTCAATATGAGAGGCTTTAACTTCAACTTTTTGACCTTGCCCTGGACTTTCTACAAGTTTGCCTTTAATTTTTAATGAGGCCCCCGTAGCTACTTTTTCAATGATTTCTGAGAAGTTGTTTAAGTGATTGTCAGCAATGACTTGGATGTTGCTTAAGCAGCTACCGTCATTGATTTCAATAAAAGCAAATTGTTTTTGATCGCGAATGGTACGCACCCATCCCATTAAGGTGACTTCTTGACCAATTTTAAATGGGGAGGTGAGGTGTAGTAATTGCTTAACTTTAGCTTTCATGTCTTAGTTTCCCTTAATTGCCTGCAAATTGACGCAGCATTTGAATTTCTTTTTTCCATTCATCCATTCCACCTGGCGTTTCTAAATATTTAGGTAAATATTTAAGTTGTGGATGTGTCATCATCGCTTTAAATCCATCAATCCCAATTTTCCCCTGTCCAAGCTGCTCATGTCGATCTTTTCGAGATCCTATTTCATGTTGTGAATCGTTGACGTGAATAGCGCAGAGATGGTTGATGCCGATGAGTTGATCAAACTGTTTTAATGTTTCTTCCCAACCTTGGTAAGATGAGACGTCGTAGCCTGCCGCAAATAAATGGCATGTGTCGATACATATACCAATGGGAATATGTTTGTGGGTGCGCTCAACTAAATAGCCCAGTTGGTTAAAATTATGTCCCACATTAGAGCCTTGACCAGCGGTTGCTTCAATTAATAATCTTAACGAGCTATTTTCAAGTAACGGAGCAGTTAAAAGAAGACTTTCAACAATGGTATCTAAACAAGCTTCAACACTGCCATCTAAAGAGGCTCCTGGATGAAAATTCAAATAAGATAGTTTGAGTTGATTACAACGGACAATTTCTTCTTGAAAAGCTGTGCGGCTTTTATTTAAGTTTTCAATATTGGGGCAACCTAAATTAATTAAATAACTATCATGGCTCATAATCTTTTTTAGACCTGTTTGATCTAAAGTTGAAAACCACACTTTGAGCTCTTCATCAGTAAAAGCTCGTCCACGCCATTGCTTTTGGTTACTTGTGAAAAGTTGGATTGTCGTTGCTCCAATTTCCCCGCCGTGTAAAAGGGCATTGTGAACGCCTCCGGCTGCTGATGTGTGAGCTCCAATTAAAAGTTCCATACGGGTCATTTTTAATAAATAAAAGAGATAGATTATCAACGATTTGATATGTTGACAATAACTTTAAGATCTCGTTTGATTGTCCTTATTTTTAAAAATATCATGTCTAGTCTAGATCAAAAAATTATTGAAAAAACCTCTAAAAGATTTTTTTCAGGAACTCTTTTAAGCCGTATTTCGGGGATGATGCGCGATGTCGTCATGGCCTACGTTTTTGGAGCAAGTGCTCTAATTGCAGCGCTCATGCTTGCTTTTAGATTATCGAGTTTATTGCGAAGAATTTTTGGAGAAGGGGCTCTGCATGCAGCATTTGTCCCCGTATTTGAAAAAATAAGGGGGGAGTCTAAGAGCCACGCAGCCAAATTTTTTGTGCAGATGATTGTTGTTATAGCGCTATTTTTAATAGCAATTATTCTGGGTTTTGAGCTGCTTGCTGCAGGTGGAGCTTTGGCTTTTAAGCATGGGCCATTATCTGATACTTTTTACTTAACTCTACTTTTATTTCCCTCTCTTTTATTTGTCTGTCAGGCCGCTTTCTGGGGATCTTACTTGCAATGCCAAACGACTTTTTTCTTGCCGGCTGTTTCACCAGCAGTCTTAAATTTATTTTGGATTTGTGGAGCTCTTATTTTAAAAAATACCGATCCACACCACGCCGTTTATCTTCTCTCTTTATGGATTATGGTTGGGCTATTGATGCAATGGCTTATTTTAGTCCCTAAAACCATTGCTTTTTTAAAAGAAGATCTTAAAGAAAAAGTCTCTTTTAAGTGGGGTGATTTAATAGGGAGCTATCGAAAAATTGCAGCTCCGTTGGGTTTAGGCATTCTAGGAGTTTCCAGTAGTCAAATCAACAGCGCTGTAGACTCCTTAATAGCCCGATTTGTTTGCCCAGAGGGCCCAGCATACCTTTGGTATGCCATTAGAATAGAACAAGTTCCTCTAGCCTTATTTGGAGTGGCTATGGCAGGAGCTATATTACCTCCTTTATCTAGAGCTTTTCAGAAGAGTAAAGAAGAGTTCATCAAGCTACTCGACTACTCTTTATCATCGGCTGCAGGATTATTGATCCCTTGCTGTTTTGCCCTTTTGCTGACCACTCCTGCCTGCGTTAATTTATTCTATGGAAGAGGTCATTTTACAACTCAGGCAAGCTACTACACCAGTTTATGTCTCTGGGCCTATACTTTAGGGCTAATCGCACAAGGGTTGAGTTTGATTATCGCTCCTGCTTTTTATGTGCAAAATAAATATAAGATCACGACAAAAGCTTCATTTTTAGCTTTGATTGTGAATGTCATTCTCAATGTTTTTTTTGTAATGTGGATCAAGGAAGGGAGTTGGGAAATTGCTTTAGCTACATCTATTAGTAGTTGGATTAATTTATTTTATTTACTGCGCCACTTTAAAAAAGAAAATTCACTAAAAGGGCTTGTTCAGCTTAAGGCCTGTTTACCTAAGATTATGGCTATAGCGCTATTTTCTGCAGCGGCAACTTATGTTTTAACAATCACCTATAACCCACTAAGTGCAGCTAAAATTTGGCTTCACTTTCCTCATCAGGTGCATCTGCAATTGCTAACTTTGTTGATGCAAGCAGGATGTTATTTGACGCTTTTATTTGGTCTTGCAAGGATATTTAAAGTGCAAGAGCTGTTAAAGATCTTGCACTATGTTTATTCACAAAAAGAATTATCAATTTAATTTTTCGAGTTACAAGTATTTTTGTGAGTCTGGTGAATGTCTGCAAAATCTGCTGGACCACCTTTTGTCTGATCCTTATTTAATAATAAGGAAACTGGCAGTGAATCTGTGGAAGTAGGTGAGCCTAGATGAATCACATTATCTATCTCCCAGAATTTTTCAGTGGCAAAACAAAGAATATCACGCAAAGCACCATTTGCAGATTGGTAGATATGAGTAAAAGCACTTCGAAGATTAGGAAAGGCTGAAAGATCATTTATGTCAGTAAAAACAACCTGTCCGTTTAAAATTCCATTGCAAAGAGCTGCTACTTGAGTGCTATTTGTATTTTGACAAAATTTTGAAGACTCAAAGACTTCTTTTGCTTGTGTAAAAGGCTCAGAAATAGATTGTGGTAAAACGTGAATAGTTTCTTTAGTAGAATTAGACTGATTTCCACTATTGTTGCTTATTGATTGACTCAACGGGGCAAGAATAGTTTCCCCAGCAACTGAGTCTGTGCTCATACTTGCTGTAATATTACTTTTATTGTTGTGAGCAACTAGGCTAGCAACTATTTTTGAGAGATTCAGCGGTGGACTGGTAGGGTCTACAATTGTATTTCCTGTAAAATTAAATGGCTGGTGAGGAAGAGTTAAGTTGCTGCTTTTTCCC
>CAZJSX010000199.1:0-3614 GCA_964548845.1 uncultured bacterium
AAAAATGGCTCTCATTCACGATTTGGTTGAAGCTAAAGTGGGAGACATTCCTTCTTTTACTTTGGGGGACTCTAAGTCAATAGAGTCCAAATTTGAAAGAGAAAAGCAGGCCATTGATGAGATTGCCCAGGAGATTAATCAACCTGAGTTTGCCTTGCTATGGAGGGAATTTGAAGAGGGAACAACTTTAGAGGCCAAATTTATTCGGGCACTCGACAAGATGGAAGTTAGAATTCAACACAATGAGTCTAGTCTTGATTCTTGGCTCGATATAGAAAAAAAATTGGCTTATTTGGGAGTGCAATCTTACTGCAAGCACGATAACGCCTTATTAGATTTAGCTGGGATGGTTCGCAAAGAATCGATTGAAAAAATGCAGGAAGAACAAATTTCAATTCCTGGTTTAGAAGATTGGTTACAAAAAAAACTTCAAAAATTCAATACTTCGCTTGAAGACCTTACCGAAGAGCAAACCCTAAACGAATAGTTATGTATATTTGTGTACAATAGGAAAGCGACGCCCTTGCGTGAAGTCCCTAGGGGTCACTTTAATGCCGATAGGAGATTGCTGTCTTTTATATTCGGATTGGTGAATTTTTTTGACAACGCTTTGAACTAATTTTAAGTCTAGGTGGTGCAACCTTGCAATTTCAATCGGATCTTTATAAAGCTCAATGTAATCGACTAAAATTTTGTCTAAAATTTCATAATCAGGAAGAGTGTCAGAATCTTTTTGGTTAGGAGCAAGCTCTGCAGACGGAGCTTTTTCAATTGTGGATTTAGGGATGACCTCTTTTTTAAAATTGAGATAATGGGCCAGTTCATAAACTTGTGTTTTAGTGATATCGGCAATGGCAGCAAGGCCTCCTGTCAAATCTCCATAGAGTGTCGCATAACCCATGGCGAGCTCGCTTTTATTGCCGCAGCTGATGACAAGTTGATTAAACTTATTGGCAAAGGCCATCAAAATCATTCCTCGAATGCGCGATTGAATATTCTCTTCTGTGATATTAGGTGATAGTCCTTCAAAGGGCTCTTCAAGTAAATGCAAATAGCTAGCATGTACATTTTCAATAGGCACTTTGATCAACTTGATTTTTAGATTGTGAGCAAGCGCTTCTGCATCGGTAATACTATGTTCTGAAGAAAAACGAGAAGGCATTGAGATAGCTGTGACATTTTCAGCACCTAATGCCATGGTAGCTAGGGCGGTGACTACAGCAGAATCGACTCCACCTGATAGACCAATAAACGCCTTTTTAAATCCCAGTTTATGGAAATAGTCTCTGATTCCCAAAACAAGGGCATTTTGAATTTGCTCGCCATTGATATATTGAGGTGGTGGAATACTTTGGAAATGCTGGCTATCAAAAACGAGATAGTCTTCAGTAAACCCTTTGGCAATAGCGAATAAATGATCGGCATTAGCCGCAAAGCTATAGCCATCAAAAAGTAAACTGTCGTTACCTC
The DNA here is from genome assembly GCA_964548845.1 of uncultured bacterium. GTDB lineage: Bacteria > Chlamydiota > Chlamydiia > Chlamydiales > JAAZZY01 > CAZJSX01. Next base: position 1,471 of record CAZJSX010000199.1, read on the forward strand.
CAACTTGATTGCAATATAAAATGGGGCACCCTGCTTTTTGAGAGGCATTTTGACTCAAAGCAATACGCTTATATAATTTGTGTAGCTCAAAAGGGGATGATGAGAGGTTAATCATCAGATCGGGCTTTAAAAGTGAGAGTTCTTTGACCGGATCTTTTAGATAACTGCCCTCTGTGTCATCATACCAAAGATCTTCACAAATCGTGATTCCTATTTTTTTACCATCGATTTCAAAAGTCTTGATTTGCTTGCCTGGTTCATAATAACGAATTTCATCAAAAACATTATAAGTGGGAAGTAAGCGTTTGTCGTAGTAACCCACTAGTTTTTGGTTTTGAATCACAGCGCAACTATTAAAAACGGGTTTACCTTTTCCAGGATTTTTTCTAATGCATCCTACGAGAAGGGTGATATCCGAGCAGGCATTAACAAGGGTTTGAAGTGCTTTTTCACATTCTTCAACAAATTGAGAGTGGTAGATCAAATCTTTAGGAGGATAGCCACATATCCCAAGTTCTGGAGTAACGACAACCGTGCAGTTTGATTTTTTGGCGTGGGCAATCGCATCTAAGATTTTTTGGGTATTGCCTGCAAAATCACCTATAGTTGTATTGATTTGAGCTAAAAGTATTCGTGTCATATTCTAATAGGATACCAATCTTAGAGGTGAATGTACAAGAGAAAATTTTGATGCTTATCAAAAGTAAAAGCATTTTTTTATTTCAGAATAGGTGCAAAGCTAAAAGTGTAAATAAAAATTGCTGCTAATTTTTCTTGAAATCTGTAAAATGCTTTCCTAAAAAAGAGAGTATTTTCTATGGCAACAACAGGCACCTTAAAAATTCATTCTGAGAATTTATTACCAATCATCAAAAAATGGCTTTATTCTGATCGCGATATCTTTGTAAGAGAATTAGTCTCTAATGCTTGTGATGCCGTTCAAAAAGTTAAAATTTTAAGAGATAGAGAGAACTACTCTTGCTCTGATGATGAATTTCGGATCGATATCAAAGTCGACAAAGCAGGTAAAAAACTTGTTTTTACAGATACTGGTATTGGAATGGATGCAGGGGAAGTTGAAAAGTACATCGCTCAGCTAGCTTTTTCAGGAGCTGAAGACTTTGTCAAAAAATACGAATCCAAAGATGAAAAAGATCAAATTATTGGCCATTTTGGACTCGGCTTTTATTCTGCTTTTATGGTGGCTCATCATGTCGATATTCAAACTCTTTCATATAAAGAGGGAGCTACGCCTGTTTATTGGACTTCAGATGGATCGACAGAATACCAAATGGATCAAGGAAATAGAACCGCTAGAGGGACTGAAATTACTCTGCATGTTAATGACGAAGATGAAGAGTTTTTAGATATCGAGAAGATCCGTGAAATCTTAGAGCGCTATAGCTCTTATCTCCCTGTTCCTATTTATCTCAATGATTCAAGAATTAATGAAGTAGAGCCTTTATGGTTAAAAGCTCCATCAGAGTGCAAAGATGAAGATTACATCGAGTTTTATCGCCACCTGCATCCTTATGAGCCAGAGCCTTTGTTTTGGATTCATCTCAATGTCGATTATCCATTCCATCTACAAGGGATTTTATATTTCCCAAAAGTGAAGAAGAACTTTGATATTAAGAAAAATTCCATTCGCCTTTTTTGCAACCGAGTTTTTGTAACGGATCAGTGTCATGATTTAATCCCTGAATATCTAACGATGCTTCAAGGGTGTATTGATAGTCCCGACATCCCGCTAAACGTCTCGCGCAGCGCCTTGCAAATGGATCGCACCGTTCGTCAGCTATCTGCCCATATCTCTAAAAAAGTCTCAGATCGCTTAAACTCTTTATATCAATCAGACAAAGCTAAATTTATCAAATGTTGGGAAGATATTGAGCTGATTATTAAGCTTGGTGTAGTTCAGGATGATAAGTTTTTTGAACGAATTAAACCATGTCTTGTTTGGAAAAACTTGAAAGGGGATTGGACCACTGTTGAAGAGTATATTGAGCGCAATTCAAACTTAAAAAATAAAATTTTCTACCATACAGATGATCATTCTCAGAGCCCATTTACTCAACTTTATCTCGATAAAGGGGTAGAAGTTTTAGTTTCACAATGCCCAATTGACTCGCATGTCATGAGCT
>CAZJSX010000200.1:0-3600 GCA_964548845.1 uncultured bacterium
AGCAACAACCAGACGCACAGCTATGTACTAAATACTAGTAACTCATCCAAAGAAAAATTTATCAATCTCCTTTTTAAATATAGCGGCGGTGCACCTATTATAGGAGCAGTTCTTGCCAATGATAATGAGGCAATTAATATTATGCTTGATCATGGAGTGACAATCAACAGCCCAAGTGATACTTGCTCTCCTTTAAAACGAGCCTTAATAGCTAATAATCAACAAATGGCAATGTTTTTAATCGACAAGGGGCATATTATTGATAGAATGGCTGCTGCAAATGAAGTTGAACCTATTTATTTAGTAATATATGCATGTGGTTACAATCCTCAGAATATAGAAATATTAAGGAAATTGTTAGATAAAGGCGTTGATCCAAACAAAAGAGCAAGTAGAAATGTTGATTTTCCTTCAGTTATTTATTATAACAATCAATATAGTGCTGGCAAGAATGCTCTAGAGTATACTTCTTTAATTATTGCTGGGATGCAGGCTCATAACAACTCAAATCCACACAATAAACGTCCTGTAGAGATTTATAAAGAAGTATTAAGTTTATTAGTGGCGCATGGAGCACATTTTTAGAATTCCGCTATCTTGGAAAAACTTAAACGACTGCATCAGGCAATTTGAAGCCCTATTTGGGTAATAAGGCTCTAATCCCCACAATAATCAATAGAAAACATAATGGGATGAGCACGGGGAAACAAAGTACTATTGGGTATATATAGCGATATTTTGGGGTAATAAACTTTAAATACTTTGCCGAAAGCAATAACCACCCCATCATCCAATTGAAGAGTCCCAAAAAAACAAACCCACCATACCACTCCCCTGCTTTAAAGCAGAGGACAGCAAAACAGTTATTAATAAAAAATCCACCACACACAGCAACTTTTTTCCAAATTTTAAACTCCTTGGATTCTACTGGTTTGGGAAGGGCTTGTGCTTTCATTTTTAAATTCGAAAGATAACCGCTAATTCTATGCTTAATCATAATGAAATTCCCCTATCATTTTGATGTGCTTTCTGTAGATTTTGTTGTTGTTCATGCGACTTTTTAACTTGCTCTTGACCAAGATTAATTAAATAGTCGTAGTCTTGTTTAACAGCCTTGCCACTCTCTATGATATCAATATTTTTAACCTTATGTCCCATCAAAGCCTTACAGCATAAACTTTCATAGACTTTATCTTTTGCTGCGTTCAGTTCAACAGCATTACCTTTTTCAGTCATAGAAAAATGCCATTGTTTTTCACAAGATTGAATCACTTTCTTCATCATATTGCTTTGTCCATTAGTGGGCGAATATCCAAGTTTTGCTTTAAAGAGCATAATTTGGTATGCCAATCTATCAACAATTTCACCTTTGGCATTAATTTGATGATCTCTTGAAAGATCTTTTTTAACTTTATTCACCTCTTCAAGAAAACCAACCGCTTCTTTTTGGGACTTCCAGCCCTCTACTTCTTTCTCCGAATAGTCGCTGGTTTTTTCTAATCTAGATTGAAAAACTTCTTTATTTCTTAGTTCATACTGGTAAACGATATTTCCCCATTTCAATTGCTCTGCTAAAGGCATATTTTTTGCAAAAGATTTATTGATAACTGCGGAAACAAAGTTACTTTTACTAACATCTACTTTCTCGTTTGTAGGTTTTAAATATTCTTCGAGAAATTTCAAAGATCCTAAAATTGTAGTTTTTTCTAAATGAGGAGTTAATGCGGTAGCGACTCCCCTGCTCTCTTCAACCTCAGCCTGTCTATGGTAAAAAGTTTTATCATGTTTTTTATCTTCATAATAATTTAAGACGGCCTTTCCTTTTTCTTTTAAGTAATTTAAAGTCGAAAGACCAAATCCCTTGATCTTAATTCCTAATTGTTCTGATCTCTTCAAAGCCTCAGCTTCTTTTTGTCTTGCTTCATTTTTTGCTAATTCCTTTTGTTCATGTTCTCCTATAAAATGAACTGTTGATTCTTTGCCTCCATCACGTAAAGCCATATTTTTAAGAGCTACAAGATTTGGGACTTCGTCCTTACTTAGGTAATAATGAGCTTCATCAGTATGACGAGTCAAAGCAACATAAAAAAGCTCTTTATTGATATGAGGACTGTGCAACACATATGCTTTATTTACAGTAGCCCCTTGTGCTCTAAAATAAGTAGAAGTGTATCCCAGTTGAAATGATCTATATTCAGTAGGATCAAAAGAAATCATTTGAGTGTGTTTTTGATCTTTTTGTACAACTACAGAAATTCTTCCTTCAGAAATTTTTTGAACTACACCTGTCAAACCATTCGTAACACCTAACTCTGCATTGTTTTTCCTAAATTCTATTTTATCTCCTTTCCCAATAAAAATAGGACCTAAAGAAGTTTCACATAACAATTCATTTTCACCCAATTTTCCTCTCTCTTTCAAAACAACTCTAGCTAACTCATTAAGAACTCTTACTTCCGCATTCGTATGAGCCATCATTAAAAGTCGCTTTCCTGGGTCAGCTATAGAATCAATCCCCCATTGGGTAATCATTTCTTCCATAGCTTGTTGTCTAGTCTCACTCCAAACAAATCCTCCAAGTTCGGCTAATTTGTTAATAGCATTGCCCACTTTTTGCATCGCTAGATTTGAAGAAACTTCTCTATGAGATTCATTTTTCTGTCTTTGAATTCCTTTTAATTCTTCACAGCCATATCGTTCGTTGAATACCTTAAACATTCCACCCCTACCAACAGATGGGAGCTGCTTAGAATCTCCAGAAAAGATAAGTTGAACTTTGTAGTGTTCAGCATATTTTAAAAGCTCCTTCATGGCTTTATTTCCAAGCTTTCCAGCTTCGTCACAAAACCAAACTTCTTTTCCTGAATGTATACTGCGCTTATCATGATAAACAGCAAAAAGGAACTTTGATACGTTTTCAGAATTGACAAAGCCTTTTTCTTTTAAAACCCCAACTGTAGCATTGTCGGGACCAAAAGCTCGAATATTATATCCTTCGCTTTGATATGTTTTTGCAAGAGATGTTAAAAGATAACTCTTCCCTGTTCCAGCATACCCCTGAACACAAGAAAGCCGAGGCCCTTTTAAGACATTAGAAAAAGCTGTAGCCTGCTCAGTAGTTAAAGAAGATGGTGTTTCTTTAGCACTAACTATTAAACCCTTCTCAGAACGAATGTGATCTGCTATTCGAAGAATACTTTTTTCTTCATCAAAGACCTCTTTAGTAGAAAATTTATTAGTTTTTTCATTTAAATTCTTATCTATCAGTCTGATGATTTCTTCTTGTTTCCAAAATATCCCCTTCAAGGTCTGATAATCTTTAATATGAATATGCTTCTCAAAAAATCTATCCACATCTTCATGAGTGAACACACTAAGCTTTTCAGTAATTTTCTTTAAAATCTCTTTCGGACTTTGAGAAACTAGATTATTTAATTCTTTTATACTTTGATTTTCCTCAAATAAATCAAACGCCCTTCCTCTCATTCTAACAGGACCTAAATGCTCTTGAGGAACAATTCCTACAGGATCTACTCTTAAAGCCATACCACGTGCTTTAAAGTAACTATTTTGATAATCAGTCCACAGCTTACCCCAATC
>CAZJSX010000201.1:0-3591 GCA_964548845.1 uncultured bacterium
TGCACTATCTCCATTCTGCTTTTATTCAGCATTCCGGCACAGTATCCATTTAACCTGCTTTTTAATTAACTCTGAAATGATACTTCCCCGAACCAATAGTAAACATAGCAAAGCCCTCCTTAATTTTTATTTTCTCTTTAACTTAAGTTTCGATCTTTATTTAATCTGGTTTGCTGGGTGCAAAGTTCACTCCCTCTATGGAGGAAAGACAACACTAAAAATATTCTTTATCCCCTCTTTTGCTGCAGTCTTAACTGCCTCAATTGCCAACTACTACTTTTTTGGAGCCCGGCCATTGTATGGCCCAAGCTATGCTTTAATCTCATTATTTTCAGCCTATTGCTATAATAATCCACAGGGACTTTTGCATTACATGCTGCATTCTTTACATATGCGCTGGATTTGTTTAGGCCTTGTCTTGCTTTATCTTTTTCAAGACATCTCCAATCTAGAATTTACAGCATTTAGTGCTCATCTATTGACTGCTTTATTTAGCTATATCTACTTACTCTGCTTTCATCAACTTAAGAGCCCTTTCTCATTTACTCACCGTTTCGATCAATTTATCATATCTAAAATAGATAAGTCTCACTCCTCTAAAATAGTCCCTTTATATGATAATTACTTTGTCGATGAAAGTGGAATTAACCGCACAGAAAGAGCACCTTTGGCCAAAAGAATGAGGCTGGCCTTAATCTGGTGCTTGAGTTTATTTGCTAAATCCAAAAAATGAAAAACTCAACTTTTTTGGCAAGCTGTAGATGATTTGGAGTGAAAGAAAAAAGGCTTAAATATTGAGATGAGCCAGATCTTCTTTGAATAATGCCTTTAGCGCCATATCCACAGTTTTGATTCCTTCTAAAACACCCTCTTCATAGCGAAATAGAGGATTATTTTCGAGCGAGGGATAATCGTTGGGTTGCAGAAGATCTTCTGGAGTAAGATATGGGACAATGTCTCTTCCCATTTTATAGAGCTTTTTATTTTGCCCTTCTACAAGCTCATGAAGTAATTTCTGTATTTTCTCTTCCATTTACATCTCTCTTCTTAATTTAAAAAAGCGCTTCATAAGCTCTCTACTATATTCTTCTAAAACCCCAGAAGCCACTTCTATATGATGAGTGGGGTGCTTTTGAGTAAAAAGATTGACCCAGCTGCCACATGCTCCATGTCTTAAATCGGGAGCTGCCCAAACCAGACGCTCGATTCTCGATAAAAACATAGCACCAGCACACATGGCGCATGGCTCTAACGTACAGTAAAGGGTTGCTTTAGCAAGTCGCCAATTGTCAAAATAATTGGAGCCCGCTGTTAAACAGATCATTTCAGCATGCGCTGTTGCATCTTTTAACAATTCCATTTGATTATAACCACGAGCAATAATCTGATTTTCGTGAACTAAGACAGCTCCAACAGGGACCTCTAACTCATCAAAAGCCTTTTCTGCCAGTTTTAGCGCTTCTTTCATGAAGCGCTCATCATCATTTTTTGGCTTAATTGAATTAAGCAGGGATTCTTCTTTATGCATTCTAGAGCTTCAAAGTTTAAAAATAACTGAATGCTAAATAAGATCTCATTTATTGGCAATTGTTAAAGCCTAGGTTTTGCTAAAGCCCTGCTTGAATCAAATCGGTAAATTCAGGCAGCTCAACTTCTACTTTTTGCAAGGGTTGTATAAAAGCTTCCCCTTTAAGAAGGTGGGCATCCAAGATTCTTCCCCCTCTCTTTCCATCTGCTGTGATGAAATAAAAGGTAGGACCTTTTTCTGAAAAATTCTCCCAATAACTTGGAGACCAAAAACCAATAACCGTCCCCTCTACTTTTTCCAGATGATAAGTTGACTGATCTTGAAGGCGCTCATTCCAAGGCATGCTGCGCTCTTTTTGCGGCTTAAAACTTCCCAATTTTAAGTATAAAAATGACCCTTTGATCATAATGGCACAAGGGGTGTTCTTTTGAGTGATTTGTTCTAAAACTGTTTTATAAAGGATGTTTTCATTGCGCAGGTTTTTAAGATCAAAGCTATATTCAGGACTAAAAAAAGTGAGTCTAGCACTAGCTAATTTCTTCCCTTTTTTGACTTTTTTAAGTCCTCCCTTGGTGTTTACTGAATAAAACTCTCCTTTATAGGCTAGCATCTCACCATCTAAATGGGCAAAGAAACCATAGCCAAAATCCCCCTTTTCCTCGAGGTTTTTAAGCTCAAATGAGCCATCTGTTGCCCCTTGCTGTAAAAATGAGATCGGAGAGGCTAAAAACAGCTCTCCTTCACCTTGAAGGGCACTAGCCCCTAATAACCCCATTATCCCGACTAAGATCCTAAGTTTCATTGAAGCCCCCTATAGATAGCTATTTTAAACCATTTTTGGGTCATAAACTCCCTCCATCATAAATGCAAGGCCTTTTTAATATAATTTTATTGACTTTTAAGTCCAAAAATATTAAGATTAAGTTAAGATACTGATTAACGAAGCAGGAAAATGAAGAAAAAGAAGGTCAATTTTTACACAAAATGGGTCACTTTGGGATGGTGGGCTAGTTTTGCCATCTTAATCGGCGAATATGTCGTTATTAGCATGTTTAGCCTGATTGCAACCCCTATTTTTGGATGGTTTGCCTTTGCTTCATTTTTGATTCTAAGCCTCTCGGACCAGTACCAGAAAAACTACGTTTTTTCTCCCTATCACGGCTTAAACAAGATTTTTAATAGAAAAAATAACGAATAATAAGGAAAATATTATGACAAGTTTAGCATCATTGCTGGCAGAAAGTCCGCAACAAGCAGATTACGCAACAGTAGCAGCAAAAGCTCAACAAATTAAGGACTCGAATAAAGCTAAAAAAGGACTCGAGCGATTCGCTCGTGATCTATATGACACACTTGATGAAAATTCGAAGGTCTCATACAAAGCTAGCTTAGTACGTTGTAATATCGCTGTTGTTCCTCCTACTTTTTTCTCAAAGATTTTCGCATCTATTTCGACTAAATTGGGGAATCTAGGACAACGTATTTTTACAAAGCTTTCATCTAAATTAAACTTTTCTTTCTTGTTTGGTAAATTAGATCCAAAAACTGCTCATGTTCGCTATATTGATCAACATTTAACTCCAACTATTAAGAAAATAAAAACAATCCTCAATGAAGATTATATAGGCAAGATCACAACATTATCTCCTGTTGAATCTTCGCTCGAAAGAGAATTAATAAACGCTCGATATGAACTTCTCCCAATTCTAGAGAGTGATATCAAAAACACATTCGAAGACGAAGCATCAATCAAGAAAGGATATTCAGCTATCCACAACGCATGTAATAAGGCTGTTGCTGCTTTTAATAAAATGATTTTAGAGGCGTTAGTAGGCTTAGAAAATGAAAAAAGTGACACAAGTAATCCTCAAGCCCAAGAACTTGGAAACTCTCATCTAAAAGGCTTTTTAGGATTAATTTCTTCAGAGCGCATTTCAGAAAATCTTCCTTCAACTCTTGTAGAAAGTGATGATGAGTTTAGCAGTGCTCTAAGTTCTATGAAGAGTGATGATTCAGCAAGCCAAAAGAGTCACTCAGCAAGCGAGAGTGGCGCAGAGGCATAA
>CAZJSX010000202.1:0-3470 GCA_964548845.1 uncultured bacterium
AGAATTTAAGTGAATTCTGATCTGATGAGTTCTTCCAGTAATCGGTTGCACACTTAATAGTGTCTCTGTTGCTGAAACTTGTTGACGCTTCCAGTGTGTTACTGATTCTTGACCAAAAGGTGTTGTTTGATAAATAACTCCCCCTTCATAGCGCTTTCTTAAACGAATCGGTTTATCAATAGTGCCATTTGGTTTTGAGAATTTACCATGAGTGATCGCTATATATTTTTTTTCTACTTCTCTTTTTAAAAAAAGCTCTTCCATAGCTTTCTCTCCGGCTCTCGTTTTAGCTAAAACTAAAACACCTGATGTTTGCTTATCTAGTCTGTGAACCAAGAAAAGCTCTTGATTGAACAACTTTTCAAATTCTGGTCTAGATGATGGAAAGGAACTTGGTTTATTAACAATGAAAAGGTGCTCATCTTGGTATAAAATGGCCACTTCTTCTTTCTTCTTTTCTTTTAAAAACTCTGGGAAAACTTCAATTTGATCGCCAATATTGAGTTTAATGGAACCAAAGCGCTCAATAGCTCGATTGAGTAGACAACCATTTTGCTGCAGCAATGCATCAATTTGTTTCACAGTTAATATTTTATATTTCTGCTTAATAAAATTGCGCAGACTTGTACCTTGATGATTTTCATCTACAGCAAACCGATTTTTCATAAAAGAATAACTCCATCTTTAAAAGATGTTCTTTAAGTTAAAAATCATCTTTATTAAGTGAATATAATATCAAATTCTTCACTATCTATCAACCGGAACTCACTAAACTGAACTATAATACTAAAAATGGGCCCTTCATGACCCTTAAATATCAAAATAAAATTTTAAATCTAATATTTAGATGGAAAACTAGAAATGGATAACTTAAATCTGAGATTTGTAAATTAATTTTTAATAGTTATTTTTAATTTTTACGTGCTTTATTAATTCTTAATAAGAGCCAGCTATACTTTCACATATATTTATTTCTATCAAATTAAAGAGATTTTTTATGACATGTAATGCTTATGCTTCTTATAACCCAGCTGGTTGGATTTGTAGCGCAGCTGATGCTTTAGGTAAAGGAATTGCCGGAGGACTTGGAGAAGGAATTGAAGGTGCTACTTCAAAAATTTTTACAGACGCAACTGACAAAGCAGAGAAGCTTTTTATAAATGCAACTGACAAAGCAGAGAAACTTTTTAAACAAGCTTTAGATAAAGTAAGCCAGACGTCTGGCCAAAACATCGGAGATAAAGTTGGCAGCAATATAAACGAATTTATAACCTCATCTCTTAAAGGAGTCAATTTAGCTAACATTACAAAGTTTGCAGGTGATGAATTTACAGCTGCTTGGGATCAAGGTTTTCAAAACCTAAATATGACCGCACGTATCAATCTGTTGCGTGAAGAAATCACCCCTGCGATACATAGTTTTATGAAAGGGGTACGAGAAAATACCATCGAAGAAATGGATTTAATCAGAGATGACATACAAAAAATGTTTACAAATGCCACAAAAGACGCTGTTTTAGAAACACTTCCTTGGGCACTTTTAGGAATTGCTTTAACAACAGCTATCCCCCTAGGAATTGTTTATTTCTATTACAAAATGAAACACAACATCGGCAAGCCTAAACTGATTCAAGAAAGTAATACAGTCAACATCATCGATAAAATCTATAATGGCTCAGTTGACGCAAGTTGGGCACTATATAGCAGCAGCAAGAGTTTTTTGAAGGGATATGTTTTTACTGCAGCAGGTTTAATTATTGGCTCAGCATTAACTGTTTTAGCTTCATATGGCAAATGCGTCTATGATTCGGGGTTGAAAAATGCATCTCCATGCTATAGCTATCCTAATGCACCCTATCAACATTATTACAAAGATGGGCAGTGGGAGTTTAGCCAAAATGAAAATTATTACAGCAGCTTTGATGGATTTACCCCTCCCTCTTTTAATAAAAAGATATTAGATGATATTTTCTCACAAGCTCTAGGAGGTGACTCTAATCATTCTAAAGAGCCCATTATGGAATATTCTCCGGGTTTTTACTTGCCTCTAGCAGTTGGGGCCGCCTTGGCCACTTATAGCATTGGAAAAAGTATCTGTAGGGGTGTTTCTGCTTGGCTCAAAAAAGACGAAAAACCTATCTTCAATGCCACTACACAAGAAGCCGTCAATGACATTATCTCTTCAACTAAGCATTGTAAAACACATGGTGGTTTTTTTGAAAACATCATCCTATTTGGACCAGGTGGAACTGGCAAAACAATGATTTCTAAGTTTATAGCCAAAAACTCCAACATGAATTACATGCTGATGTCAGGTGGAGATTTGGCTCAACACATTCGCCGTAAAGAACACGTGACAGAACTGAACAAGTTATTTGAAAAGGCTAAAAGCTCCTCAGGTCCCACTATCATATTTATTGATGAGGCAGAAGCGCTTTGTAAAGATCGAAGTTTATTCAAAGATGATGAGCACATCGAACTTCTAGACGCCTTTTTAAATCATACAGGTGAACCAAATTGCGCTAAGAAAATCATGTTAGTCTTAGCAACTAACAGGCTTTCTGATATCGATCCTGCCGTACTTAGTCGAATGGATCATAAGATTGCGGTAAACCCTCCAGAACTTGAACAAAGAGTTCAAATTTTAGAGCTGCATGCTAAAAACTTCTTCTCAAAAAATGAGATCCAAAACTTTTTCTCTAATGAGAAACTATTGCAACTGGCAAAGGCAACTGATGGTTTAACAGGGCGCGATCTTTTCAAATTGCTCAATATGATCTCAAATAAAAAAGCTGCCACGGAAAAGAACGTGTTAACTCAAGACTTGATTGAAAAAATGATCAAACGTTTTATGAATCAAGAAATAGAAGCAAAAAATCTTATTGAACAAAAAATAAAGCATCTATCGGCTGCATCTGCTGCTTAAAGAACGAGTGAGATTTATTTTTTAAATAAATCTCACATCAGACAGAGCACACCCTGGCATTGCTTTAAGTCTTTGTAGATATTATCAACATGCTCTCTACTCTCTGCATGAAAGCTAATGGTAATCGAGAGGTATTTTTGATTCTTGCTATGCTTGAAATGAATCAAATCATCCCTTACTTGAGAGTTGAAATGTTGGTAGATGACCTCTAAGATCTTTTTTTTGAAATCAGAGCAGTCCACCCCAATCACCTTGATGGGGTAATGACATGGGAAGCTAAGCTTGGCTTGATCTAAGTTCATAACCGTCTCAATAGTATACCTTCATAATAATTGTATAATATTTTTCTCGATATATTTTTATAACATACTCAATATTAAAAGGATAATTATATTATTTTTTGAAAAATCAATCAAATTGACCCAATCCTTTAAAGCTATTGCTTTAAAAAAATTCTCTTGCTATCGACACAGTTTAGATTACCCTGAGTTGATAGAATGTCTAGCCAAAACCCCTCCTTAATTATCGTGAGCAATAGGCTGCC
>CAZJSX010000203.1:0-3447 GCA_964548845.1 uncultured bacterium
ACTTCTTCTTCTTTAATCCCTGTTTCGTCAGTTAGTCTAAATCTCGCTTTGAGGATAACATTGAGTGTAATCCCTCTTCTGACGCATTCATCAGCAGTGTATTTAGGTGATCCTAAACTATAGGATAAAAACTCTAAAATGGTTTTGTCATTGTAGGTTTTGATGGGAAATATTTCGTTAAATACTTCTTGAAGTCCGATGTTTTCTCTTTCATTTGGTAGCTTGTCGACTTGCAAAAAATCGTTATACGATTTTAACTGAACTTCAATCAGATTTGGTAAGTCTATAATGTCTTCTCTTTCTTGATACCCTATTCTTACAGGCGGCTTCTTAAGCATAAAGCTTTCTTCTCCCTAAAATTGTAAATACAAAGTATCAATCGAGCACAGTCTAGCACTCGATTGATAAAACTTAAAATGAACTGGAAAGTTTATAGACCTTTAAGAGAGGCTTTTCCGCCAGCTTCTTTAATCTTTTTAACGATTTCCTCAGCTTCAGCTTTTGGAGCTGATTCTTTAAGTACTTTTGGAGCACCTTCAACTAAGTCTTTAGCTTCTTTTAATCCAAGACCTGTGATCTCGCGAACAATTTTAATTGCTGCAATTTTTTTATCAGCAGGAACTTCAACTAAAGTTACTTCAAAGTCAGTAGACTCTTCAGCAGCTTCTTCTTTAGCAGCAGCAGGAGCAGCAGCTACAACTTGAGAAACAGCAGCAGCAGCTTTAACGCCCCACTTGTCTTCAAGAGCAGTTTTTAACTCTGAAAGTTCTAAGACTGTCAATTTACTTAATTCTTCAACTAGTTTTAATTTATCCACGATTTACCTCATCTCAACTTAATATAGGTGTTTAATTCCTAATTTTAGGAACAATTTAGTTTGTTAATTGCTTTCTTTTTTAGCTTTATTGTCGATGCAATGCATCACGCTTGTTAACAGCGCTTCGAATGTTGCTAAAGTTTGCGACATTGGAGCTTCTAGCGTTCCAATAAACTGCGCTCTCATCTCATCCATGCTTGGCAATTCTGAAAGCTTGATGACACTTTCTTTATCATAGAGCTGCCCATCAATAAATCCGGCCAAAATCTCCATTTTCCCAGAATCTGTACCAAATTTTCTCAAATCTTTAGTCGCTTGAACATAGTCATCTTTAGCAATAACTATTCCAATGTGACCTTGAAGGTGTTCTTTTTTAATTTCTACACCTTGAGTAGCTGCTACTTTAATCAAAATTCTTTTAGCCATGATTTCAAAATCATTTCCTTGATCGGCAACCGACTTACGGAATTGATTGAGCTCATTGGCTGTAATATTTTGATATTGCGTTACGATAAAAGCTTTCGCGTTTTCGATTTTAACTTTAATATCATCTAATAATAATTGTTTTTCTTTTCTCATAACTTCCCTTTTATTAACTTGGGACTTCACGTAAATTTATTTTGCATCCTGGCCCCATTGTTGACGACAGGGAAATAGCTTGAAAATAGACACCTTTAGAAGATGATGGCTTAGCTTTGACAAGCACAGCGATCAACTCTCTAACGTTCTCTACTAAATGAGCACTACTAAACGAAAGTTTGCCCAATCCGTTATTAATTACACCGTTCTTATCGACTTTAAACTCAATTTTACCAGCTTTAACTTCTTTAACAGCTTTAGCAGTATCAGGAGTCACTGTTCCAGCTTTAGGAGTAGGCATTAAACCTCTTGGCCCTAAAATCTTTCCTAGTTTTCCAACTTCTCTCATCATGTCTGGAGTCACAATCAAAGTATCAAAGTCTAACCAACCATCTTGAATTTTTTTGACGTATTCTTCTCCGCCTGCAAGATCTGCACCGGCATCTAAAGCTTCTTTAACTTTGTCGCTGTTGGCTAAAACTAGCACTCGATTTTTCTTTCCTGTTCCATTTGGAAGAGAAACTGTACCGCGAACCATTTGATCTGCTTTTTTAGGATTAACTCCTAATTTAACAGAGATCTCTAGTGTTTGATCAAATTTTACTGGCGGGCAGCTTTGGATAAATTCAACAGCTTCTTGCAGATCATAAAATTTTTCACGATCAAGACGCTTATTAACTTCTTTCATTCTTTTGCTTGTATGAGCCATATTTATACACCTTCCCCTGCATAGTCAATGCCCATAGATTTAGCTGAACCTATAACCATTTTAACTGCAGCGTCTAAATTTCTAGCATTCAAGTCTTGCATCTTGCTTTTTGCAACTTCTGCAGCTTGCTTATATGTAATTTTTCCGACCTTGTCGCGATTAGGCACTCCAGATCCTTTTTCCAATCCCATTGCTTTTTTGATCAAGTTTGACATTGGAGGTTGCTTCGTAATGAATGTAAAACTCTTATCAGAGTAAACAGTGATTTCAACAGGAAGCACATCACCTGTTTGAGCTTGAGTTTTTGCGTTAAACTCTTTACAAAATCCCATGATGTTTACACCAGCAGCACCCAGAGACGATCCAATTGGAGGAGCAGGAGTTGCTTTACCTGCTGCAATCTGCAACTTTATAACTTTAACAACCTTTTTCTTAGCCATGGCTATTTCTTATCCTCTAAAATTATTAATTGGTTTCGACGTCTTCGCTAACTTCTTCTACTTGCCAGAATTCCAAATCGTCGACTTGCGTTTCTCGACCAAAAATAGATACCGACACACTCAGCTTGCCTTTCTCATGATTGGCCCCTGTTACAGTACCAACGAAGTTGACAAAGACACCATCCGTAATTTTAACGTGATCACCCACTTCAAACTTATGTTTTTGAGTGACACCTTTTTTCTTCCTTTCGAGATCTTCTAAAATATGAGAGACTTCTTTATCACTTAAAGGAGTTGGAGTTTCTCCACCTAAAAAACCAATGACTCCATTCGTTTTTCTAATAAGCATCCAAACTTCATCTGACAATTCCATCTTCACTAAAAGATATCCTGGCCAAATTCTTCTCTCAGTAATCTTTTGCTGCCCTTGTTTGACTTCCATCACTTTTTCAGTTGGCAAAAGGATCTCTTCAATACTAGTACCAAAAGGGCTAGCTTCTCTATTTTCTTCTAAAGCCTGTTTAACTTGTTTTTCCTTAGCGGACAAAACTTGTATCACATACCATTGCTTCATATTTTACCCAAAAATCCGCAGCGTTAAAAATTGTATAAATGATAGAGACCTTTGTATCACTAAATCGACACAATAAATGACAAAGCCAACAACAAACATTGAGCTCACAACCATTTTAGTGTACTTCAATAGTTCTTTCTTGCTCGTCCATGAAATTTTTCTCAACTCCTGCTTCATCTCTCCAAAAAATTGAATTGAAGAACGTATAGGATTGAAACTCGATTTCATTTTAACTGTTTCTTTGGTGCTCATGAACCATTTCTCTTATATTCATACTTCGAGTGCGGAGGGGTTCGAACCCCCGACCGGCGACTTTGGAGATCGCTGC
>CAZJSX010000204.1:0-3435 GCA_964548845.1 uncultured bacterium
CTACAGGATCAGGTGGCATCACTAAATTAGGGGGCTCGAATTTAACATTAAGTGGTACTCCAACTTATACAGGTACAACGACAATATCTGCAGGAACTTTAACTTTTACAGGAAGCACTGCAAGTTTAGGTGGTGCTATGACTGACAATGCAGCGGTTGTATTTAATCAATCTGCTGACAGCTCATTTGCTCAAGTGATTTCAGGAACAGGAACAGTGACAAAACAAGGAGCTGGTAACCTTACGTTTACAGCGGGCAATAATTACACTGGAGCAACAACGATATCTGCGGGAAGTATTATTTTAAGTGTGGCAAGTTCTGCCTTAGGCAATGGATCATCAGTTGCACTCAATGGGGGTAATTTAACAATAGTAACTAGCGCTGGCAGCAAAGCTATTGGCACATTGAGTGGTAATTCTAGTTCATCGGCAATTGCGCTAAATAACAATTTGCTTACTGTGACGCAAAACTCTAATGCGACTTATCAAGGATCTATTACAGGGGCTAGCGGGCAATTTACTAAATTAGGAAGTTCAACTTTAACTCTAAGCGGCAACCCCTCTTATACAGGTACAACTACAATTACTGCAGGGGCCTTGGAGTTTACAGGTAGTACTTCAAGTTTAGGTGGTGCTATGACTGACAATTCATCAGTTATTTTTAATCAAGCTGCCGACAGTACCTTTAGTCAAGTGATTTCAGGAACAGGAGCAATGACAAAGCTTGGAGCTGGTAATTTAACATTTACAGCAGCCAATAGCTATACTGGATCCGCATTAATCAGCGCAGGAAGTATTATCTTGAGTGGGGCAAGCTCTGCCTTGGGCAATGCAGTATCAGTCATCTTAAACGGAGGTGGCTTAACAATATCATCAAGTGCTGGCAGCAAAGCTATCAACACGCTATTTGGCAATTCGGGTTCATCGACAATTGCTCTAAATAACAACCTACTTACTGTGACGCAAAACTCTGATGCAACCTATCAAGGATCAATTACAGGAACAGGCGGGCAATTTACTAAATTAGGCAACTCAACTTTAACTCTAAGCGGTAATCCCTCTTATACTGGGACAACAACGATATCTGCAGGAACTTTGACATTTACAGGCAGTACCTCAAGTCTTGGCGGAACTATGGTCAATACAGCAGCAGTTGTTTTTAACCAATCCACTGATAGTACCTTCGGTCAAGCGATTTCGGGAACAAATGGGACATTAACCAAGCAAGGAATTGGTAATCTTACATTAGCTGGCAACAATTCATATACAGGGATAACAACGGTATCTGCAGGAACTTTAACTTTTACAGGAAGTACAACAAATCTTGGCGGGAATATAGTTAATACAGCTGCAGTTGTTTTTAACCAATCCACTGATAGTACCTTTGGGCAGGTGATTTTAGGAACAGGTGGAACGGTGACCAAGCAAGGAGCTGGTAATCTGACATTGAGTGGAAACAATAGTTATACAGGAACAACTACGATATCTGCCGGAACTTTAACTTTTACAGGAAGTACAACAAATCTTGGTGGAGCCATAGCCAATACAGCAGCACTTGTATTTAATCAATCCATAGATAGCACTTTTGCTCAGATTATTTCGGGGACTAATGGAACATTAACAAAACAAGGAACAACGAATCTCACTTTAACTGCAGCTAATAGTTATACAGGAGCAACAACCATCACAGCGGGAAGCATTACTTTAGCAGGGGCAAGCTCTGCCTTAGGTACTGGATCAGCGGTTGCACTAAATGGGGGGACTTTATTAATCTCAACTAGTGCGGGTAGTAAATCTATAGGCACATTGAGTGGTAATTCACTATCATCAGGATTATTTTTAAATAATAACTTGCTTACTGTAACACAAAATGCTGATGCAACATATCAAGGAAATATTTTAGGAACAGGCGGACAATTTACTAAGGCGGGCAATTCAAGTTTAACATTAACTGGAAACCTATCTTATACAGGGACAACTACAATATCTGCTGGAACTCTAACATTTACAGGTAACATTTCAAGTTTAAGCGGAACTATGACCGATAATGGGACAGTTGTTTTTAACCAATCCACTGATAGTACCTTTAATCAAGTCATTTCAGGTAGTGGAGCTTTGACAAAACAAGGAATAAACAATCTCACATTAGCTGGTAACAATACTTATGGAGGAACAACCACGATATCGGGTGGGTCTCTCACAATAACGGGAAGTACATCAGGACTTGGCGGAACTATGGTTAATACAGCCACAGTTGTTTTCAATCAATCAAGTGATAGTACGTTTAGTCAAGTAATTTCTGGAACTAATGGCGCTTTGATCAAGCAAGGAACTACTAATCTCACATTAGCTGGCAACAACACATATACAGGAGCAACGACAATAGTTGCCGGGACCTTAACATTTACAGGTAGCACCTCAGGTTTAGGTGGGGCAATGACCAATAATGGAACGGTAGCTTTTAATCAATCTGCTGATAGCACCTTTGGGCAAGTCATTTCAGGAAGTGGAAGTTTGTTAAAGTTAGGGGCCGGTAACCTGACATTTACAGCTGGCAATAGTTACACAGGACCAACAGCAATAGCAGCTGGAAGTATCATATTAAGTGGAGGTAGTTCTGCTTTGGGTAGTGGATCAACCGTTGCATTAAATGGTGGTAATTTAACACTAGCATCTAGTGCTGGTACTAAATCTATCGGCTCCTTAAGCGGCAATTCTGGCTCATCAGTAATTGCTTTAAATAACAACTTACTTATTGTAACACAGAACTCTGATGCAACATATCAAGGATCGCTTACAGGAACAGGTGGGCAACTAACTAAATCAGGTGGTTCGAATTTAACACTAAGTGGCACTCCATCTTATACAGGGACAACGACGATATCTGCAGGAACTTTAACTTTTACAGGTAGCACTGCTAGTCTTAGTGGAACAATGGCTAATACAGCAGCGGTTGTTTTTAATCAATCCGCTGACAGCTCTTTTAATCAGGTAATTTCTGGAACTGGTGGAACAGTAACAAAACAAGGAGCTGGAAACCTCACATTTACAGCTGACAATAGTTACACGGGAGCCACAACAATTACTGCAGGAAGTATTATCTTAAGTGGAAGTAGTTCTGCACTGGGCATGGGATCAACAGTAGCGTTGAATGGAGGAAGCTTAACACTATTGAGTGGTGCAGGCAGTAAATCTATTGGCACGTTAAGTGGGAATTCAGGTTCATCCGCCATAGCTTTAAATAACAACTTGCTTACTGTGGCGCAAAACTCTGATGCAACCTATCAAGGATCAATTACAGGAACAGGTGGGCAACTTACTAAAACAGGTAGTGCAAATTTAACACTAAGTGGCACTCTATCTTATACAGGGACAACGACGATATCTGCTGGAACTCTAACATTTACAGGTAACATTTCAAGTTTAAGCGGAACTA